>JANOUN010001418.1:0-4493 GCA_031416875.1 Planctomycetota bacterium
GCTCCTCGAAGATTTGAGTGAAGAAATTCCGTTTTGCTGACCTTTTCAATCAACTCTACGGTTTCCCATCTCATCTTCGCGGAGCCTTTTTTCCGATTGTCCAGCTTTTTGTATGCTCAAACACATTTGAGGACGCGCACGAGCCTAGTGCTCTGTCACGCATTCATTGATGGGTTGCGTGCCACTGCTTTGCCAGTGCCAGCCGTTTGCATGAAGCACTGGCAGAGCCAGTGGCACACATCAATACAGGACTGACAGAGCACTAGAAACACCGGACAAACCTATGATTGCCCTGATCGCTCACGATGCACTCAAAGCTGACCTGCTGGAATTCGTCCGCGTCCACCTCGACTATTTCCGCACAGTATCATTGGTGGCGACAGGACACACAGGAAAGATGCTGCAGGAACATCTTGGGCTGGATGTCGAAAAAGTCGCACATGGGCCGTATGGCGGTGACCTCATCATCGGCGGGCGGGTCGCCGAAGGCAGAATCGAAGGGATTTTATTCTTCCGCGACCCACTGACAGCTCAGCCGCATGAACCGGACGTTTCAGCACTCATGCGAGTTTGTGACGTCCACAACGTGCCACTCGCCACCAACAAAGCCACTGCCGCTGCGGTCGTCGCATGGCTGCGGATCCAGTAGCTTGACTCTCCGAGTCGAGTGCGATTTCTGCAGCCTGGACATTCATGTCCGAGCCATCGCAAAAAATCGTTCTGCTCCCGCAGAGTTTCTGTGTCACGAAAAGTCTCTGCTTTGACACCGATTCATGGCAATACGACGGACATGAATGTCCATCCTACGCAGCGCCAGTCTTTTGTTGCATTTACACGTTGAACAGGAAGTGACAAATGTCACCATCCTGCATGACATACGTCTTGCCTTCCACCCTCAGTTTGCCGGCCGCGCGGATATCTTTTTCTGTCTTGTACGTCTCCAGATCCGGGAGCGTGTAGACTTCGCAGCGAATGAAACCGCGTTCGAAGTCAGTGTGAATCACGCCCGCTGCCTGGGGTGCAGTTGCTCCCACTGGAATCGTCCAGGCACGAACTTCTTTTTCGCCGGCGGTGAAGTAACTCTGCAAGCCGAGTGTCTTGTAGGTTGCCCGAGCCAGCGGTCCCAGAGCGGGCTCTGTCAAACCAACAGACTCCAGCATTTCCTGGCGATCTGCTTCATCAAGTTCCGCCAGTTCAGCTTCCAGCTTGGCACAGACCGGTACGACGGACGCACCGTGTTCGGCCGCGTACTTGCGCACCTGATCAACAAGCGGACTCTTGCCTTCCAGATCGTCTTCCGCCACGTTTGCCACGAACAGGATTGGTTTTGCCGTCATCAGCCCGATGGCCCGCACCACCTTCTGCTCTTCGTCCGTGAAGTCAGCACTGCGCAGTGGCTTGCCGGCATTGACAATTTCCAGGCACTTTTCCATGACGACGGCGCGCTGTTTTGCGTCCTTGTCGCCGCTCTTTGCCGATCGCTGAGCTTTCGGCAGTGAGTTTTCCAGCGTTTGCATGTCGGCCAGCATCAATTCCATTTCAATGACTTCGATGTCAGATAAAGGATTGACGCCGCCACCGACGTGTGTCACATCGTCGTCGATAAAGCATCGCACGACCTGCAGAATGGCGTCCACTTCACGAATATGGCTGAGGAACTTATTGCCAAGTCCTTCGCCTTCGCTGGCTCCTTTCACAATCCCGGCGATATCCACCAGTTTCAGGATCGCAGGGATGACTTTCTGTGGCGGGATGAATTCAGTGATTCGATTCAGCCGCGCATCAGGCACGCTGACGATCCCTTCATTCGGCTCAATCGTGCAGAACGGGTAGTTCGCACTCTGGGCGGCGGTTGAAGAGGTCAGGGCGTTAAACAGTGTGCTCTTGCCGACATTCGGCAGGCCGACAATTCCGGCTTCCATCGACGATCTTTCCGATTCAGTAACTTCACGGCAGGCGACGGTTCAGAGTCACCAGAATTCGAAGCGGCGGATTGTATCCACCCAGGCTCCCGCGCCAAATGGGGGATCTGCAATGACACGACAATGGGAATTGGCGATAACGTCACGAAAAACTGCAGAGACGGACCGTCGGGATACGCCACTCACTTCATTACGGCGCATGGAACAGTTACGCTCCCGCATGACGCTGGCGAAGATTCCGGTAGTCTTCTTATCAAGCGACTTAGCCAAGGTAATACGCTCATGTCGAATCCGTTTGCTGCTCCTGAAGCATTTTCCGGTTTTGATCCGACTGGTTCCGGTGAATTTCGTCGGATTTCAGCGAGACCCATTGAACGCCTGACAGAAGCAAAAGCTATGCTGGGCGATCAGTACTGGCTCTTTGTCGGGATTTGCCTGGTCGGCATTCTGATCGGATCCATCGTCCCTATGGCCATCATGATGGGGCCCATGATGTGCGGAATGTACCTGTGTTTTCGGTATCGTATGAACGGCATTCAAGTGCGGTTCGAGACTCTGTTCAAAGGCTTCGATGTCTTCGTGAACTCTCTGCTGGCCATGCTGATTCTCCTCGCCTGTTCGCTGGCAGTCATGCTTCCGCTGATGATCATTATGATGATCTCGATCGCCACCGCCGGTAACAACGAGGCGCAGGTGCTCGGAACGTTCTTCACGATTTACCCTTTGATCCTGGTCTTGTCATTGCTGATTTACATTCCATTCCTGTTTGTGTTTCCGCTGATCGTCGATCGTGGAACCGGTCCGTGGGAATCTGTCACGCTGAGCGCTCGTGCGGCATGGCATAACCTCGGTCCATTGTGCGGAATGCTGTTTGTGCATTATCTGGTCGCAATGCTTGGAATGTGTGCCTGCTACGTGGGTGCCTTCCTGGTCATGCCACTGACCTTTGGAGCCTTGTTCACTGTCTATCATGAGATCTTCAACAGCCCCGTAAATGTGCCACCCGCCACATGCAATCCCACCATGCCGGTTCCACCTCAGCAGATGCAGCAACGCTGGTAGCGGAAGAGAACACCAAAACTGTGAGCCGCAAGGCGCTAGCCGCCGGTAATTCGCCTGCAAACACCGGCGGCTAGCGCCTTGCCGCTCACAAAAACAGCGGTATTCAGACAGACCCCTAGTCTTTCGACAATTCGGACAGATCCTTCGCGATGAGTTTGCCTGCCGTTTCGTGCCCCAGCACATTCCAGTGACCCGTGCAGGGGGATGTGTTTGGGAATCCGTGAAAGCAGACCTGATCTCTGCGGGCGATATGCCGCATCCGTTCGAGCAGGCGGATCACAGGGAAACCATAGCGCTTGCCGCTGGCGGTGAGTTGCCGCTGTGGTTCCTCCAGATCGCTGACACCGAGTTTCATGGCAAGAGCCGCTGTGACTTCCGGATCGGGATGAACTTCCACTGAATTATTCAGGATCACAACGACGAATTTTGCCCCCATCGCATGGCAGTTTTTCTGAATCGCTTCCAGAACCCGATCCGTGATCTGCCATGCCTCATTCCACGCTGCATTCCCGGGAGGCGCGAAGACGGCGTTGTCGATTCCTTCTTCGTCCGCAATAAGTGACTCAGCATCAACTTCGCTCAGCGGATGCGGCGGCTGAGCTGGCGGCTTCCCCGTCTGGCTTTTTCCTGCAAGTGCCTTCCGGGCACGCCAGTCTTCCAGCGCTCGATAAATCAGATGGACAACTCGTGAGCGGCGGATGGCCTGATCTTTGCAAGCCGACCATGTCAGTTCGCGAAACCTTTTCTCCATCGGATCGTCTTGAAACGAAACATCGAGTTCCAGTTCCCCGTCTTTCAGCCAGGCAAAAGGGCGTCGATGGTCCGGTTCCAGTTGCCGCGAATTATTGCGGACGTCGTTGCCCGGAAGAAAAGCCAGCAGGACCAGATCCGGAGAGTAGTCACGAACGTAGTGTTCCAGCATCTGCCATTCCTGAATCGTGCCGAATCCGGATACGCCGAAGTTGATGACTTCAACGGTTTGATCACGGTACTCCGGCATCGCCTGAAGTTCCCGTTCCAGCACCGCCCAGAATGTCTTGTCCTGTGAGACCTGGAAGGCCTCGCTGAAGGAATCGCCCAGAATCGCGATCCGCAAGGCGCCTGCCGGCTTCTCAAGGGAATGCTCACGGTCCCGCAGTCCACGAGAATTGATCACATTGGAAGAATATCCTTCCGATCGGAAGACAAACCGATGTCCGGGACTGAGTCGAGTCCCGGTAAACTGATCGTAGATATACGGAGAGCGCGTGTCGGCAACGAACAGCCGCAAGGCAAGCTCTGCCAGAAGTAATGCCGTCATCACGGCGATCGCAAACGACACCGCCCGAAACATCCAGCGGCGACGAAATGCGAACCCACTGACAATCGCAGCCGTCCGGGGTTTCGGCAGAGTGGCAGTCATCGCGGATTTCTCTCCTTCCACTGTTTCCTGCCGCTCATCCGTCTCGACGAAGCATCGGCTCTCAGACATCGCTAGTGCTCTGTCAACCGTGCTTTGATGTGTGCCAC
>JANOUN010001419.1:0-4513 GCA_031416875.1 Planctomycetota bacterium
TTTCGAGGCAATTGCGCCGCAAGAATCGTCGCCTGCTGAATGAGCTCATGCAGCGGCTTCATGGGTCAATCCGAAAGAAGGCAACATCCGTTCGGTCCACAGTTGCCACCAACGAAGCCCGGTCGAGAAACTTGTTGCCGCGCTCGCATGATGTTTCCGGCAGAAACGAACATGCATGACAGGCAGCACCGTGAAGTTTTTCGCCACCGCCGACAGGATGTTCAGCACACAACGGATCGGAAGAACAAAGACTCACTTTTTCCAGCGCTCGTCGAATGTGACGCCCGAGTTTATCCGGCGTTCCCAGCGCACAAAGTCCGCCCAGCGTTCCTTCACTGTCCGGCGCTGATGTGTAGATCAGAACTCCGGCCATCGGGTCGCCGTCCCAGGGATTCCGGGAATAGATGCGTTCAGCAATCGATGCTGACGTGTATCCGCATTCGACAGCCAATTGTCGGATCATGGCATGAGCAAACGAATGCAGCATCACGTATCGAATGCCGGGAAATCCCAGGTCCGGATCAGGCAGATTCTTCGATGCTTTCCAACTGTGATTCGCCCGATTGAAATCCTGCGCGTAATCCGGATGCTTCTTTACCCAATTGGCAATTGCCGCCTCACTGAACTGAAAGAAGATTCCTTCCCCGCGCGTTTCACTGGCAGGAATCCACGTTGGCTTCTTTCGCGATATCGGAGCCCGACGGTCCTCCGGCAAATCCGCCGCCGTGTCGAAGTCTCTCGCTGACATCAGACGAGAAAATCCAACCAGTGCCCGAACTTCGCGAAGTTTCTCAACCAGAACGATCTTTTCGAAGTACTGAAGAAACCCTTCCGGCGGATCAACCGGCTTCAGCTTGAAGCTGCGACTTTCCATCGCCTTCGACGGATTCGAGAAGACTTTCCATTCCGGCGACTTCAAATCCTTTGGATCATCGTCACTGTCCGCCGTCGCCGTCTTCAGTTCCTGAAGTTTATTCCAGATCTGGTCGTCAGTGAACTTCGCAAAATCCTTGAGCAATCCCTGACGCCGCGCGTAACCCAGTACTGACTTGCTGTCCATATCGGCAAACACGGCAGAATTCTCGACAACCATCCTTCCCAGTTCGTCCGTTGCCTGCGGCACCGAGAGCGCAGAAATCAGCACCGGAAACCATGTATTCGACGATCCCAGCGCGATCGGACGAACTCGATCACACTTGCAGCCGTCGGGATCAGTGTCGCGCAAATGAGGTCGTCTTGCAGTGCATGCGGGCAGCAGCTTTGCACCAATCGGCCCCATCACTTCAGCCAGTCGTCGCTTGGCACCGCAGGCGTCACAACTGATCATCACGTCAGCCATTTCGCCAGACGGACCATACCATCCATCGTGGAAACGCAGCCACCGGAATGCCGATCTGCCGCGACTCATCGAACCAATTCACCTGTGCCCCGACCGATTCAGGCCCACGAGGCGGAGTCATCAAACGCGCCACCTGAGGCTCGACGTCGCGTAATGAATTCAGGCATGTGAATTCGTCCCAGCGTTCCATGCCAGGACTTTGAAGCAGATTCACTGTCGTCCCTTTCTTTGACGCATCGCCATAGACTTCGCGATACGCCAGAGTACGCCCGCCCGCATTGTTCTGAGCCTCGTTCTGCCAGCGATCTGCCTTGCTCAAAAGCTGTTCCCGGCAGAAATCTGCCGTCGCTTTGTCGCCGATGATCTCAGCGCGATGCACGATCGCGTCGATTGCTTCCTGGACGTAAGGATTGCTGGTCGTGATTCGAGACGCCGATTCGTTCGGATTGAACTCCGATCCACGCAGCCGCACCATTGAAACCAGCAGACCTGCCAGACCACGCTGCAATGCTCCCGGTGAAAATGGGGTCACCGAGAGCGGTTCCACATGCTTGTAGAACGTCGCGTGATAATGCTCAAACGTCTCGTAGTGCGACAGATCCCGAGGCCGAGCCCAGTTGAACACCGTCACCACAAGGCCGGGAAAAGTACGCCCGACACGGCTTGTGGCCTGAATGTATTCCGCAGTAGCCTTTGGCTGACCGCCCACAACCATCAATCCCAGTCGCTTCACATCGACCCCGACCGAAATCATGTTGGTCGCCAGCAGTACGTCCAGCGGTTTGTCAGGGATGTTTTGATAATCCTTCGTCTTGAACGCGACCTTACGCGCTTCCTCCAGTGTTGGATCAAACACTGCTTCCAGACGATCCAGTGTCTTCGGAATCTCTTCCGACCGCATACGGCTTGTCAGCTCTGACAGGTAATCACCGCTGAAGAAGCGTCTTGCCAAACCACGCCGATCCTGGGACCTGCAACGAGTGTACACGCTGTCATCGACCAGTCGCCTCATGCCGCCGAGTTCACGCATGGAATTGAAATATCCGACCAGCGTCATCCAGGGATCAGCAGCTCTCCCGTGTTTCTCATACAGCACCTGCGCGGAACACATTAGCGACACATAGACCTGAATCAGCACTGCCTTCAGTCGGCGGCCAGGACTGCAGATACCCAGGTAACGGCGGCCAAAGTCACTGTCGGTCGGTTCCTTCTGGATGGAAAAGAAATTGTCCTTCACATCCAGTCCCGGTGCAGGAAAGATATTCACGGTTCGCATGAAGAGACTGTGAACCTGGACATCGGCGTTCTTGATCGTTGCCGTCGATGCGATCACCTTCGGACGGATTTTTCGACCATTGACTTCCCAGGTGCTAAGTCGATCGATCGCCGTTTCGTACAGCCCGACCAGCGTTCCCAGTGGTCCGCTGATCAGGTGCAGTTCGTCCTGAATGATCAGATCCGGCGGACGCAGTGGCCCATGATCCACTACCGCATCAAGACAGCCACACCTTCGTCACCGACTCGACCAGCAATCGTGCCTTGAAGCCGTCGCAACCCCATCGTGTAAGCAGACAGACCGAGATACGCTTCGGTCTTGCCCCCGCCGGTCGGGAAGAACAGCAAATCGGCAGTGGCCTCCGGTCCCTCATCGCGGTCCGGATGATCCAGCTGCGTGACGCCGGGGATATTCAGCAGAATGAACGCAATCTGAAACGGTCGCCAACTACGATTCTTTTCGACATCAATCTCACGATCAAAGTCCGGCTGAGCCCCGCGTCGGACCTGCTCGGCATAAATGGAATGCGTTCGCTGCAGCCACATCGCCCGGTTCATGAACTGAAACGACTCCAATGCCTGTGGGTCGGTCAGCACGAGCTTCAGGCCCTCTTCAATCCGTCGAAGCGTCGTTCGGCAATGACTGATCGCATACTGCGGCGCGTCGCCGAACTGAGCGAGATTCTCCGTCGGATCATTCAGCTTTGCTGCTTCACTGTCGATCCACTGCCGATCCACTGCCGATAGGCCACCGTCAGCGGCTCCAGCATCTTCGGAAGTTTCCTGGCATCCGCTTCAGCCAGCAGCTTCATGTCCAGAACCAAACCGTCCAGCAGCTTGAAGGCCGGATTTGTCTCTGCGTCGTCTTCGGTCGGAGGAGAAGTTCTCGGAACTTCGTACTTCGGAATCCACTCCGTGCTGATCGCTGTCGCTCGACCCTGATGTTCCGAATTCAATTCAACGTGAACGCTGATGCCGTGACCGACAGCAAACTCCACCTGGCTGCGATACATCATTGCCATCAGACGCTCTTCGATGTCGTCGTTTGAACCGACGGTTGCTCGCTTCACGAAGATCGGCGCTTTGCCGATTCCGAATACCGTCAACTGCGGCTGAAAGATGTGAAATTCATCTTTTGGCTTGCCCATCACCTGAGCATTCACCAGGAACAGCGTCACTACCCAGTGCGTTGACCGTTTCCGAATGCGTCCCTGCAGATAGATATCCTGAAATTCAGCATCCGGAATCTGCAGATCAATCGGTCCTTCCTTCAGAACAATTCGTCGCTCGCCACCCCGACTGTAGCGTTTGCTGACGCGCAGCGGATTGCCCGTTCGAGGATCAATCTGATCTTCCTTTTTCTCCCGTTTGTACTGTCCCCAGCCCGCCGTAACCTGGAACGAAGGCTCTGCAGCATCGATGCAAAACGTCATGCCGATGGACGATGGCAGATAGCTCGACGCGACCGGAGTGTCTTTGTCTGTCGTTCCGTCCTCTCTGGTGTCGCTTCCGCCTTCGGCCAACTCATCAGGGATCAGCGGTGCCGACTCATCCTCGTCGTCATCACCGCCAGCGGTCCCCTGAGTCCCTGCCGGTGCCTGTGGTTGTGTCGCATGGCTGACATCCTGTCCCGACGAGTCGCCGCCTCTGGAAGGAGCCAGCACGCCCACCAGGTATCGATCGCGAACCGAGCGTTCTGTCAGTTCCTCCGATTCGCCACCGGATGGTCCCAGCAGGTCACCAATGACCATCTGTTCGAGTTCAGCGCGAAGCTGTGTCTGCGATGGACCGTTTTCAGTCGAGTTCAATGACATCGAGTTTTCCAATGTGAGCTGATTTCCGTACCACCGATAATCGAGCCACGAAGGGCGTGACCAGCAAAGCGCAGGCACACCGATG
>JANOUN010001420.1:0-5626 GCA_031416875.1 Planctomycetota bacterium
ATTCATGTCCGTCGCGTAACCACCACCCTGGTACGCGGCCCGACTGACTTAAAAAACACAGGACCAGATCATCTGCCATATTGGGAAGTGTTGATTCAATACTTTCACCCAGGGAGTCAGTTGAAATGGTTACAACCAGCAGCTTCAGATTCTCTCGCGCCGGATTGTTTCCTTCTCGCTGCCAAAGCGATGAAGTCGATCGCAGCGGCAAGCTGATTCGCTTTCGAAATGCAAAACTTCGTGCCGCATGGTTATTGATTGCCGACAACATGTGCAAGTGCAACAGGTACTGGGTGGTGAAGGCCGGGAAGTGGAAATCCGAAGGCCACAAGTCGCAGGATGTTCGCAGTCGCATCGCCAATCCAATGACGCGAATCGTGTTTGAGATGGTTTCAGGTCGGCAGCTCTGTCAGCATCCCAGCCGACTGGATCGCGGTTACGTGATGGACAGGGTTCTGAAGTTGTGAACGACCACCGGCTCGATAACGCCGCTGTCCCCATGGCCGTAGCAGTAAGCGTGTTGACTTCGTGTCCACGTGAGATGCGTAATGTCTCTTCAATAAGCATGGCGCTCTGTCGAGAGTTGAACGTCGGATAGAGCAGCTCAGGGCCCTGAGCGTTTTTCACATGCGCATGTCGCATGACGATTGTGCGCTCAGGCAGCCTTTCGCAGACCAGGTTGGCGAGAACAACTCATCCATCCGTCAGAGATGAGCCAGCTGTCTTCACCCCTTCATTTCCTTGTGCCATTGTGTTCGAAACCGCTCAATCGGTCGCGTTACCGGTACGCGATTTTGATAAATTCATCATTCCTGTATAGCAGCTTTTCGTGTCTTCGCTCCGCGCCACTTCGCCCGCTGTTATGCGGCCCGATGCAATGGGGCGAGCTCGTCTGCGTCGATGGGCGGCACTCCATAGGTGCCCAACACGGCGTTGAGCGAATCGACGGTAACCAGCTTGGGAATCGCAATCTCGATGCCAAGTGGACGACCGTCCGCCGCCAGATCGACCAGCAAGCCCGAGCCGTGCTTTTCGACCCGATCGCACTTGTCGCCCGCGCGGCGCGGCAAGTAATAGTACGCCGCCAGAGGCTTTCCGCCTCGGAACGTTACCTCCAGATAACTCCGGTACATAGGTTCGTCTCGCTAATCGTGCTAACATGGATACGCGGTCACGACGACGACCAACCGCTGGTCGTCATCCGGGGTCACGATCACTTCCCAGGGACGATGGTTCAACTTGGTTGTCACCAGAAAAGTTCCGTGGGCTTATTCGAGAGTTTCTTCGGCATCATCAAGCATTTCATGCACATCAGTTTCATTGAAGCCCCGCTCGGCCATTCGCTTCAAGCAGTGCGAACTGACTTCGATTTCCCATTCCCACCAACCCGGCCGCTGCATTTGAATCCCTTAAAACGTTTCAGGCCCGGTCACCCGAAGGGTACATGCGGAAGTTGTTGCTTTTTATTCTACCTCCTTTGCAACTTGATTGCCATTTGATCGTGAACAGGAACAAGCCCAATGGTGGGCCGGCGCTCGCATTCGCTCGCTGGTCCCACCCTACGAATTTGCTTGATCCCAAAATTGTCCTTCCCGTTTCATTTGTTGAACGGATCTATCTAAAGATCTGTCAGGTTTTGTCAGCGCAGACCGATGATTTGCACTGAAGCGGAAGAAGCCAGGACGAGGTCTGCCGGGTACTTGACAGAAAATGCCACGTTGTTTAGCCTAACATTTGTTCAAGCTCGGAAATTGTGCAAAAGCATGCAAATTTGCTTTGAAATTCTTCCCAGGATCGCGTGCGGATTTTGGTTGACCTTGAGATTTCGTCAGAAAAGGAGAATTGAAAATGGCGGCTGTCAATCGTGGTGCTGAACCATCGCTTTGTCGCAGGCATCTATTCTGTCCTGCGGGTACTGTCCTCTTAGAGGCAATGCTGGCAACGCATGCGCGTGCCAGCTGCATTCTCAGATCCAAATCTCCTGCCCAATAACTTTTTCAACGCCAACTCTCCTCGGGGCGCAGAGTTCAGTACTCCGGGGGCAGGCACTGGCGTGATGGTCAGTGCGAATGCAGGCGGTGCAACATCGCCCTTGTTCGGATTTCCTGGTGACCTTCAGTGCCCAGAAATTGTTTGCGACGTTGGGCACGAACGTTCTGGATATCCGATTCTTTGTCCCTGGATCATCAACGAGGGCTGCGACAATCGCGTTTGCTGCGATCTTCGTCGATGTCGAAGACAACGACGCTGTGAACTTTACAAATCTGGAATTCTTCGATCTGCAGGACTCGCTGATTTTCAGTCGGCATGTTCTGCCCGCTGGAAATCAGGGATTGTCGTTCCTCGGCGGAATTGCCGATGCCGGCGAACACATTGCCCGTGTGCGAATTACGACGCCGAACAACTTTCTGATTTCGAACGGTGTCAGAGCCAACGAGACGACTGATTTTGTCGTGATGGACGATTTTCTCTATGCCGCACCGACCGCAGTACCGGAACCGGGCACCGTTGGGCTCCTGGCTTTTGGTGCCCTGATCTTGCGCATTGCCCAGCGGAAGTTTACGGCATTCTGGTAACAAAAGGCCAAACGTGACGCAATTCAATTCGCGTTATTGAAAACAAAAGGGGGACGCACCAGGACGCGGCTCAATCATGCGAATTGAGCTGCGTCCGGCTGCGTCCCGTTTGCCTTCTTTTTGGAACTCTACTTTCATGACGTTCAGCAAATCGACAACTTGCCGATGCAAAGGAGCATGTGATTCTCGCCGCTGTGCTTGTTTGAAGAATGGGCAAGGCTGCGGAAGCGGTTGTCGATGCAAGGCATGCCAGAATCCTCTCAACGGTGTGGATGTATCAAAATTGACCGCATGTGCGGTTCAGAATATCCGTCGCCTCAAGGCGTTGACTGAGGATCAGCTGGACACAATGGTTGAGCTGCCCTGTGGCCATTCCAAAGTGCCGTTGCGTGAATTAACAGAGGGTTATCATTGCTCTGGCTGCAACGACGAGAAGTATTGGTATTCGTTCTGCTGGAATAGTGCCGTTCAGGACTCTTGTTCGTGGCACTGCGAGGTCTGCGGCCAATGTCGTGACTGGCGGGAATGGCACTGTGACGACTGCAACCGTTGTACCTATGGCGTCTCGCTGCCTTGCCAAAACTGTGAGCGACGAAACGACCGCATCATGTGGTGATTCGCCGTCGTGCCGATGGTCTCGGTGGCGGAATCAGGATCAAGGCTTGAAGATTGAACCGAAGGCTGTGATTCCTGTAGGTCCATTCTGCCGGAATGGACTTCGCGGCCCGCCGCGAGCTGCGATGGACCAGGGTTACCGGATGTGCGAATAGCTGCTGGATCTGCCGTGTCCGATGCGTGTGGTTCGCCCGCATAGACCGAACTTGAACCACTATTCAAACAAAGATCCGCAGCGGAACGCAGTGTTTTTTCGATGAATCAGCGTCGTGCATCCTTGAAAAGAAAATACCGTGTCTGGCTACGCATGGGTTGAAAGCAGTTCCAGGACTCGACGCTGCAAAGGTGTGGATTCGGTCAGCTGGTTGAATACCGATGCGCTGGATTCGAAGCGGATGCTGTTACGAGTCAACGTCGCCATGTTCTTCAGCAGATCCTGGAAGCTCTGCACCGGAAGATTCTCCGGAGTGCGTCGTGTCGCGTCCTTTTGCTTCGCTGATGCCGAACGTTTGGCTTTCTCCACCACAGACTTGCGAGTCGCCTGAGCGCCCGCGATATCATCGTCATCGAACGTCAGCTCACGCAGCGCATCACACATGTGCCACTCGACGTAATACGCCAGCATGCACAGAAACACGTGAGCTCGAATGCGATTATCGTTCCAGTGGCGAATCGGACGAATGTGCAGATCAATCGACTTCAGACTGCGAAACGCACGTTCGACTTTCGCCAGACTCTTGTACGTCATCACGACCTTGTCCGAATTCATGCGCTCTGCCGTCACGCACGTACGAATCACATACAGGCCATCCAGCGCTGCCTCCGCCGTAATTTTGTCCTGACGACGCGCGTATGAGAAACTGTTTTCCGTGATCGTCAGCTCAAAGTGTTTCTTCATTTTGTGATCGCCGGAAACGGCTTACCCACACGAGACACGACCTCCTGAGCGGTTTGAACCAGGGAAGATTCAAACTGAGGTCACGATCCTTGGCTACGAGGGCTCACTGTCGGTCTCAGTCACGAACGGGTGGCGTGGCAAGCCGAGATCCAGGATTTCTCCGGAGATCGTTACGATGGCATCAAAGTCTTCGGTTGCGGGTTCTGGCAATATGAGTTGGGGGAACAACCATGTCAGATCGCCGGATTGCACTCGAGCAGCCAGCCAGGCGACTCCGAAGACATGCTGGTCTTTTGCGTTCGCATTTGCCGGCGTTTCGAGGAAGAAGCCCACATCGGCAATGGGGCTTTGGCAGTCACACAGGGAATATGTCTGGAATGACCACGCCACGTCCGAACAGAATCGAAGATCGGGCGTCTTGTATCCGCTGAGATCATGGGGAGGATTGAATGCCAGAATTCGGCCTCGTCCGCCGAGCGCTTCTGCAATTCGAGCATTCACACAATTCCCAAAACTCTCCCCCATGAATGTCGTCCGGGCAGGGTTCACTTGCAGAGCTTTCAGTAACTCCACAGCTTCCTTCACGACAGGATCGATATTCTGTGCTACGTCCCAAGGAGAGGGAATCTGAATCCATCCTCTCGTCCGCCACGATTGTTTCGACCAGTCGATAATCAGCACATTGCATTCCGGAATGGCATTGCAAATTGCGTCCGCCAACTGATGAAAGCGATCACCTGTCTCAGTGCCGCCCATTCCGTGAGTGATCACGAATGTGGGGCGATCGGGCTCAAATGGACGCTGTGAGTCGTGAAGGATCTGGGCTTGGGTTGCCTGAGCAGAAAGCTCCATCGCAATCCATCGATTCGCGGGAGGAATCAGCGGTCTTTCTGCGAACGCCTCCTGCGGCACAAACAGCAGAGCCATCAGAGCGCACGTCAGAGTGATCAAAGTCGTTTGGCAATTGAATCGGAAGCAGGTTAACATGGGTCTCTCCAGGAAAGCAGGGGGTGTAAGTCCTCTCCTTCCTCAGGCAACATTCCGTTGTCACTCAACCGCTGCAAGACTGGTGTTCCTGCGAATTTCTTAACGATCTCAGCGAGGGCACAAATTTGAAAAATTCCGCGCCCGATTTGCTCCGGCGCGTCGCCTGAAGAAGCAGTGGCCTTCACGCGGGCTTCGCCCGCGCCCGACGGCGAGCGGCAGGGCGTCAGCCCTCCGAGTATGTTCTGGAGATAAACCGCTATGGAAGTCAGGCGATTGTGTTCGGAGGGCTCACGCCCAATGGCACTCGATTTCTTCTATCAGCCGGTACGCGCTAGCGTCCGGTTTACTCAGAATTACGTTGAAAACCGGGTGCTAGCAGTCTGTTGAATTAATACCAACCCGAAGCGCCAGCGAGGCAGAAACGCTGAATTCCTCGCTGGCGCTTCGGGTTGGTATGACCATGAGCCGCAAAACCACTAAATCAACAGACCGCTAGCGTCCGGTTTACTCAAAATTACGTGGAAAACCGGGTGCTAGCGCACAGCGGCTG
>JANOUN010001421.1:0-3207 GCA_031416875.1 Planctomycetota bacterium
GTTGACCGGGTTGACCGACGATATGCAGCATCCCTCCGATGCGATCCGTAATATCCAGAGGAGAGCCGCCTGCTGTAAAGCCTGCGGTCCCACCGGACAGTTTCACGACGAGGCTTTCGATCGGGCTGCTTTCAAGCCGAATCCCCCCATAGGTATGCAGATTCGGGATATAGATCTCATTCAGCAGAATATGCACAATGTCCGTATCGTCCCAGATACTTTGTGTCGTGAGGGTCTCGCCACGAACCACCATTCCGTTCCGGGCGTTGCTGTCAAAAATGTTGTCACGGATCAGCGGTCCCTGATTGTCTGTATAGTTCAACTGGCGATCAGCCATCCCCGTGGATCGGCCAGGATCGGCCACAAAATCTTTGTTCAATGCGTTGACGTTTATATTGATGACCGCGCCGCTGTTGGCAAAAAACGTGTTATCCAGCAGAACCGGCTGCGCCGCGCGAACGAAAATTGTCCCCGGGGCATTGGGAAACAATCCCGATCGATTTCCCGATGACGCCCCGTCGGCATTCCGTTCGAAAACAGTATTCCGAATGCGTGCTTCTGCCTCGTGAATCTCCACAGGATTGAATGCGGAAAATCCGCCACCCAGCGGGACGTTTCCACCGGCGAATGTAATCAACGCCCGATCAATGCTGGCCGAACCAAGATGGCCAATGTACAGGCCCCCCCAGTTACCGGCCGATGGTGAGCTTTCTGAAGCTGCTGAGTCATCATTATTCGTGTCAAACGTTCCGCCAGCACCGTATCGGTCGTCCAGCCGACTTGTGAAGATCACCTGATGTCCAGGGCTTCCTTCAGCAATCAACTGAGCGCCAAATTCGGCTTCAATTCGGGCACTCTGCAGTTTGACGATGATTCCCGGGTCGATTGAAAGACGAGCGTCGAGCCGCGCACGGTCGCGAGTCGTAAAGGCGGTTAACGTTCGCGTCAGCGTGACGCCGGTATCGGTAAAAGTCGTGGCCGACTTGTCCAGCTCTGCCATCAGAGTATAAGGGCCAGCTCCGGTGTTTTGGCTGCGATAGATTCGACGCCCGGTATAAACGCCGGTGGCAGGCGGAAGCTGGGCAAGGCGAATGGAGCCCGTAGTTGCGGTGACGATGTTGCCAGTCGCCACGGAAGCCGGACTTTCAAAACCATTCTCGTCCGTAAAGACGATGCGGTAGTTGTAAGTCCCGGCAATCAGTGTACCACCGGCGATCGGATTGAGCGTGACCAAGGTGACAGAAGGGGCAATGTTGTCCTGATAAGCGCCGCCGGGAGTGCCTTGCAGTTCAAGGTTCTGTGCCACAATGTGTACGATGTCAGTATCGTTGAACCGACCTGGCACCGTCATTTTCTGGGTGGCCCCGCCAGCGAGAGTGTCAATTCGGACGTACAACGCATTGTTGCCATTCTTGAGCAGTGTATTCCCATAGATCTCAGGGCCAACTCGCTTGTAGTCCACCGTGAATGCCGGTTTGCCAGTCTGAAATCGTGGCGAATGAAAGGTCAATTCTTCAAAGCTGTCCGGGTCTGCCGACATTCCTGACGCATTGCTGAACTGGATGATGTTGTTCACGATGGTCGGCTGCGAACGCTCCATATGAAGCGGATCGATCGTCTGCGTTGCGGTCTCAATGGTGACGACCCCGCCACCCCAGCGGATATCGGCATATCCGACATAGTTCAGAAAGATGCCTTCGTTTTCCGGATTAAAACGATTCTGATCGCGATCCGTTTCATTGCGAAAAATGATACCGCCCCAGTTCCCTGGAGCCGCACTCGTCGGTGTGGGCGTCGTGTCGGTCCCGATGGATTCATCAAGCCACGACGTGAAGATCACTTTTCGTCCCGGGACACCGAGGACCTGCACGGCACTGCCGCTTCGATCGACCGTTGTGGATGAACTCCCGGCGCCCACCCAACTGCGGTGCATCTTCAGCACGGCACCGGCATCGACCATCACGGTCACGCCGTTCGGCGCTTCCAGTGATGCTCCGTCCGCCAGTGACTGAGTGGCTGCCACATTGACCCCGATTTCATAAGGCAGATTGTCACTGATGGTTGCAATGTCATTGTCAGCACCACCATTGCCGACAATCCGCACAACCTGTCCTGGAGTGGCAACGGCCATTGCATCGCCAATGAACCCAAACGGTGTTGCAATCTGACCATTGGACGTGATCTTACGAACCGAAGCGCTCAGGCTATGGGTTGCGGCAGTGGTGGCGTTAACCGCCCGCGTGACCGTCAGGACGCGAGTCACGGGGTTGATGGCGGTAATCCGCATCTGCTCGTTGTCGATACGAATCACATCGTTTACGGCAAACGGAGCCACGCGCTGCACAATAATCTGCGTCGCCGCAGCAGTCACTGCTGCACTGAGGAAACTGACCGCTGTCTTATCGACAAACAGTGTGTTGGCGGCGGAAGCGGTCTTTAACCAGAAATTGTAGACCCCACCCTCAAGGCCATCGCTGTCGCCATCAAAAGTGCGATCTGTGGTGTCGATGATTGTGGATGCAGTGCCGGAGACGTTTGGTCGAAAATTGACGCGTAGGTCATAAGCCCCCTCCGATGTTCCGCCGATCCCGGTATTGGCAATTGTGGGGTCATAAGCGTCGTTGCCCGTTGATGACACACCCACGTAATAGACACCGGGTTCCAGCGTCAGCTCGAGGTAGGAATCCTTGCTGAAGTAATTGTCATTCTGCGAAATCAGTTCCCGTTGTCCGCTCACTTCTTTGTAAAGCCGCAGCACCGAGTCGAGGCGGCTCGAATTTGCAAGTCGTTCCGCCATGACTTCAGCGCTGAAAAGACTTGAGGTATCAACCTGAAACTTGTAAAGGTCGATGTCGATGCTGTCCGGGCGAAACAGGTGCCGGATATGGACGATATCATGATCGCCAAGGACGGTCGGCTCCGTGTTCGCTGTGGAGCCGGATGAGCCGCTGCCCTGGACGGTCGGGTCGGGCAGATCATACGTGTGCCCCTGGCCCAGCAGGTGGCCGATCTCATGCATCGCCACTCCAAACCAGTTTTCGCCCGGCAAATTCCCCCAGACCTCGGCCATATCCATAATTGCCATGCCACCGCCGGCAATACCAGCCACGCCACCGGGACCTGTGGGGATGTCCGCCTTAAGGGCACGCATGTCACCAGTCACGATCGTCAGGCCACTGGCCGCGGTTTCACGGAAGTCGATGCCTG
>JANOUN010001422.1:0-3412 GCA_031416875.1 Planctomycetota bacterium
TTCGCCGAAGTCGGCACAGCAGATTTCAGCGAAATCTGCTTACTTGTTTCGGTTGCGGGCGAAGCCCGCGCCAAGTCTTAAAAGAGTCTAAGGTCCTGGTTTGACGTTTTCACGCCAAATTCACTTTTGCTACTTGCCCGGCCCCACCGTGACAGTCTTTCCACTGCCCAGCGTCACACTCGCGTCTCCGGCCCCCAATGTTCCTTCTGAAGGTTTCCACTTGACGGTGTATTGACCCGGTGGCAGCATATCGAATGTCGCGCTTCCCACTGTCTCGCGGGCATCCTTTGCGATTCCTTTCCCTGTCACCGTGACGTCGAATTTGGACTTCAGCTTAAACTTCACGACGATCGTTCCCGGTGCCAGAACCATTGGCGCTGTTTTTCCTGGTAAGACAAACGTCACCGATTTCTTCACCGACGCTTTTCCGCCAGCTAGATTTTCCGCTTCGACGTAAAGTGTCACGGTTTCTTCATTGTCGGACTCTCTTTGTTCGAGCTTAGGAAACCCTTTTGAAGCATCCAGACTAAAGTCCTTCTGCACAATTTTTCCAGGCGTAATCGTGAGTGGGATCATCATTTCCGGGTTAAATCCCACTCGGACTGCAATGACCTCGGACTCCGGATCCGTTACGCGGATTCTGCCCTTGAGTGGCCCCTTGACATTTGTCTTCGGTTGGTTCAGTTGCACATCATCGGAACTGAGTTCCGGGCGGGTATTATCGAATGTGAATTGCACGTCCGACTTAATCGGATCTTCGCCTGCCCCTCGTCGCTCAAGCACGGCTCGCAAGTCGTAAGTTCCGTTTTGAAGTTGATACAGGCTCGGCGTGAATGCCGAAACCGCGTAGGGATCAGTCATTGTGAAAAACTGCCAGACGCCGTTTTCGCCGGGAGCGACCTTCACCGTCTCGAGATACCGACTGTGGACCTCAAATGGTGTTTCAGTGGCTTTAATCGTCGTGTTGGAATCCTGTCCCAGGAACAGCAACTGAAGACTCCAGTCACTGTCAAACGAACCGCCATGAATGAAAACTTTTGCCGTCATCTGCGCCTTGTCCCAACGTTCGCCGAGCAACAGATTTGGCAACCCAGTCACGGGCTTTATCATCGACGCATCGTCAACCGACAGGAATGTACGAATCTGCGGACGAATTCCGTCCAGAATCCTGGGACTTCCCTCTGACAATTTCCACCACCAGCCGTGCGGAATACCCGCGACCGACACGCCGAATTCCAATCCGTCTTTATTAAGTGCCTTCTTGATTTTCGAAGCATTGAACGGAATTCGGAATGTGGAACCAGCGGCATTCAGTGCTGTCAGGCTGGTCTTCGGTTCCTGATAGAGCTGCAGCTCGGAACTTAATTCAACTTCTGCGGGAAGCGCTGCAGGCCACAGCGCGGTCGAATTGTCGAACGGGGCCCGCGTCAGAGAAATGACCAGTTCATCAGTTGTGGGATCGTATTTTGGTTCCGGTCTTTGAAGAATCTCTTCAGGCCCAAGCAGTCGTGGTGTGATAGTGAAACGGGAAGTGATCTTCCTTGGCAGATCATCCGGCGTAATTTCAAAAATCAATCCGCGCGAGATCTCAAGTTCCGCCGGAATTTTGACGGGGGCCGCGCCGGGTGCGGGCGCAGCCGCAGACTGAAACGGTATTTCAACCACGTCCTTGCCTTCTGGAAAGACCAGCGGTTCCGCCCTTGACCATGCCTCCGTTCCATTGTCCGCATGCAGCGCCCTGATCCTGACGCTCTTCGAGATCCCTTTGGTCCGGTGCAGCTTCAACTTCAGTTGAATCGGGACATGCATTTTCGTGACCGGATCAAGTGTGGATGGCAACAGTCTCAATCTGCGACTCGTGACCGTCTCCATTTCCTCAAGCGTGATGGGACGCTCTTCAGGCTTGCCTTCTTCCACCTGCACGACCTTAATCTCCCACGAGTTCTCGGCAGGTGGCTGAAGCGAGGTGGTGACGCGTTTCACGGGTACACCCTGTTCATCCACCGCGACGATCGTCAGGGGCGTCGGAGAAGACGGAGCACTCAACTGTCGGAGATCCAATGACACTTCCGACTCGGCAGCAACATCAAGCCGGAACCAGTTTCTGTCTGCCTTTGTCTCTGCATTTGTCAATATGACGTCTTTGTTCAGGACATAAAGCGAGGCAGCATGGCTGACGCGAACTTTGGTGGTGACTTCGTAATCAGGCGACAGTTCGGCATCCGGATTCAAAATCGCGATTGATACTGCGTCATGACTCGAAGTTTCATCTGGAAAAATCTGCTGAATTCTGGAATACAAGCTGAGATTCTCGAGCGGCGTGGCTCGGATACGGCGGCTCACATCTTTGGATAATAACTGCAGAAACTCATTCTCCGGAACGAACACGTCCGAATCATGGAACTGTTTCAGTTTCTGAATCGCCTCTACCCATCGACTACGCAGCGTCTTTGCCATCACCGTGCGTCTTGCGGTGACATTGGAATTCTTTTCGGCAATTGCAGCGACAAGATCACTCCAGCGCTGCCAGTCTTCTGCGGATGTCTTCTGTCCCACGGCGTCAGCAAGTCGCAACGACCAGAAGCTGAGCCAGATCCCGGACCTGCTGGAGGCATCCGGAGGACTGCTTGAAACTCCTGTACGAGGTGCCATCAACTGTGACATCAGTTCATCCCGATTTGCAATCAGCGGAACCTGCAGCAACTGCAGCACTTCGGACGCCGAGACCAAATCGGGAGTCGGATCGCTGAGTCGGTCGCTCAGATATCTTTCAAGGACGGCATAATGCCGCTCATCAGACTCATTGATTTCCGACTGCGGTTTTGAAAAATCACGAGTCAGAGCGAACATCGCTTCAATAACGTCGACAGTGAATCCCACAGACTTCAACTGGCCAGTCGGAAAATCTGATTCTATCACGGTCCCTGCGACTGCCTTGGCCGCCATGTTGACTGCGGCAGTCAATTCTTCGGGCTGGAGCGACGTCTGTTCAAGCCGCAGGGCGAGGTATTGAATCAGAAACGGTATCTGAAACCGTTGAGCGTCCTGAATTCTTGCCAGCCTGCCGCTGACTGCAACGCGATCCTTGACTTGCGCAAGGGACTGCGCTGCCTTGTCAAGGCGATCGTCGGCGAGTATTTTGCCTTCCGGCCCAATGCTCAGCCAGCGCTCGGCGGCATGGAGCGTTTTTAAGATCTCATCGGTGTCGGCGGTGATTTTCTGCCAATGGTCCCGCCGCAACAATTTGCCGTCCTGATCTTTTCCGGCAGCAAGTTGAAGAGTTTGATGCCTCAGGTCCATTAATCGCACGAGCGGCTGAGTGACTTCGGCAAGCCAGCCAATGTCGGAGCCACGCATCACTTCGCGCATCGTTGCCCACTGTTCCGGAAACACTTCGTCCTGCCATTTTGAT
>JANOUN010001423.1:0-2207 GCA_031416875.1 Planctomycetota bacterium
GTGCCACCAATGGCGATAGCGGTCTGTTGATTTAAAGTGGGATAAGCTTCCAGCTTGTCGGTTCTGTCAAAAAACCTGAGTTTTCAACAAGTAAAGGCAAGCTGGAAGCTTACCCCACGAAGAGATGCGGACTCAATCAACACACGGCTAATTAGCGCCGTACAGCTCACTGAAAAATGCTTGTGTCCATGCAATTGCCCACAGGCACGACCGGCCAGTTTCTAAATCTTTCAAGCGTGTGACAAGCGGCAGCGCACACCACGAAATTCTCCCTATGCGAATCGGTGTCTTTGGAAATCACGACAGCTGGTACGTGAACGAGTTGTGCCGTATCGGCACCGCGCGGGGGCACTTCATGCTGCCGCTGCTGTTCGATCAGTTCGCTGCCCATGTACAAACCGGACGCGTCGATTTCCGGTGTGGCGATATCGATCTGCGAAGTCTGGAAGTGATTCTGGTGCGGACGATGCCACCTGGAACACTCGAACAGGTCGTGGCACGCATGAACATGCTGGCGGGACTGGAGGCCTGCGGTGTGCGGGTCATCAATTCTCCGCGCGCTCTGGAATGTGCCGTCGATAAATACCTGACAACGCAGCGTCTGGCGCTTGTCGGAATTCCCGTGCCTGCCACAATCGTCTGCGAAAACTCCGACACGGCGCTCGATGCATTTGAAGCTCTCGGACGAGACGTTGTTGTTAAGCCTCTGTTCGGAGCCGAAGGCCGGGGCATCATGCGTGTCTCAGATCCGGAACTCGCGCTGCGGGCGTTTCGCACGCTCGAACGCCTTGGAGCCGTCCTGTACCTGCAGACGTTTGTCTCCGGGCCGGGGTTTGACATTCGAGTCCTCCTGCTCGACGATCAGCTTGTCGGATCGATGAAGCGCATCCCGAAGCCAGGCGATTTCCGCGCCAACATTTCGCAACAGGGCACCGGCGTCGTTCACGTTCCGAGCGAACGAGAACTGGAATTGGCTCGCCAGGCCGCAAACATCACGGGCAGCCTGTTTGCCGGCGTCGATCTGATGTACAACGCCGATCATGAACCGCTCGTGATCGAAGTGAATGCCGTCCCTGGCTGGCGCGGTTTGCAGAGGACCTGCGACATTGACGTTCCGGCTCGTCTGTTTGAATGGATTGAACGATAGTCATAAGCTGCGCTGGCCACTGCAACACTTGACGGCCTTGCACATATTTATCGCCAAGTCGCTCACGACTCCACAACAGGCCGCACTTCGTACGCGCTGGCCAGTGCCGCCAACGTCCGGTTTTCCGCGACTGCATCATGTGGCACCATGATGAACTTCCATGGTTTTCCTCCGTGCTGTTGAGCATATTTCGTTGCATGTTTACACCACTCGATTGCGGCATCACGCTTTGCAAGAACCGCCACTTCGCTGACCATCCCCGAAGATTTTGTTTCAATCATCAGGACACAATCTTCCATCTCCGCCACGAAGTCCGGCTGGTACTCGCGATGATCGTGACCATCCTTATAAAAGATCTGAAACTGTCCCTTAGCAGGCCGAAACCATCGTTCTGCACCACGCTCAAGAATAATTGCCAGCATTCGTTCCGTGTTGGAATGAAACTTTGTCAGACGATAAAGGCAACGGTCAAACCCCGTGTACAGATACTGAGCAATCTTTGACTTCTGCTTCGGCGGTTGTCGAAAGTCCAGAATTCCGTCCTGAGCATTTGCCGTGTAAGCACTCGCACGCAGTTCTGTGAATCCTCTTCGGACTTCATCTTTGGGGACCACAATGATTCGAGGAATATCGATCGTCCCGAGAATCACGTGTTCTGTGGTGCGAGCAACGACGTTCGCAACGACATCTTCGTCGGTAAACATTTCACGCTGTTGAGGTCCACGCCTTCGCTTCACTTCTGCAACAACTTTTGCCTGTACTTCCGGCGTCTGCAACAATGCAATCGTCGGAGCCACATCCGTTTTCGTTTCGAACGACCGAATGACGTCATAAGCGATCTGAGCGACTCGTTGTTCGGCGACAGTTGTGAATAGCGGCTCAAATGCAGGATACGAGTCCGAAATTGACGTGGTATCGGATTGAGTTGTACCTGACTGATCTCCAAATCCGAGCCGCTCAGCAATCCCGGACTTTGACACAACCGTCTTCATGCTTTGACTGAGTTCATCACCATCAAGCACCAGCTGCTGGAGGCGTATCGGTGAATCCGATCGCTTAG
>JANOUN010001424.1:0-2888 GCA_031416875.1 Planctomycetota bacterium
CAAGCTTCAGAAATTGCTCCTTTGGATGTCAATGATTTCTCGAACGGTCGTAAAGCCTGCACTCCAACCGGAAATTGCCACCTTCAATTGGCATGAGCCTGCTGAAAGCGTATATCTCATGCATTCAATCGATTCCTGCGCCGTTCAGCCCACAAGGCCCACAAGTCTATGAAGAGTGCATTAGAAGCCGCCGAACAGTATTTCGTTGAAGCTGCTTCGGTGCTGGATTTGTCGTCCAGTATGAGAACACTGCTGATGACTCCGGAAAGGGAAATCAAAGTCCAGGTGCCGATCAAGCGTGATAGCGGAGAAATTGCCATCTTCGTCGGCTATCGCATGCAGCACAACAGCGCGCGAGGCCCAATGAAGGGCGGCTTACGCTATCATCATGAAGTCAACGCTGATGAAGTGCTGGCGCTGGCTTCGCTGATGACATGGAAAACCGCTGTTGTCGATATTCCCTACGGTGGTGCGAAAGGCGGCATCAGCGTCAACATTAAAGAGATGTCGATCGACGAACTTGAACGACTGACACGCCGTTTCGTCGATGAACTGCACGATCTGTTCGGCCCCGATAAAGATATTCCCGCTCCGGACATGGGCACGAATGCACAGACGATGGCGTGGATCATGAATCAGTACCAAAAATTCCACGGCTTCAGTCCGGCCTGTGTCACAGGAAAACCTGTCGAACTTTTCGGAGCCGAAGGTCGCGAAGAGGCGACCGGTCGCGGCGTAGGGACGCTGACACTGGCCACACTCCGCAAACGCAAACGCCCGATCGAGTCCACGACGATTGCGATCCAGGGGTTTGGAAATGTGGGATCGTTTACGGCTGCGTATCTCGAAAAAGCAGGCGGCAGGATTGTCGCTGTTTCCGATGTCAGCGGCGGTGCGTTCAATCGCACGGGACTCGACATCACTGCCGCACTGGAATGGGTCAAAACCAAAGGCAGTCTGGCGGAATTTCCGGGCGGGGAACACATTTCTAACGAAGAACTGCTGGCGCTGGATGTGGACGTGCTCATTCCTGCCGCGCTGGGCGGTGTACTGACAGAAGCCAACGCAAAGGACGTCCGCGCGAAAATAATTATTGAGGCCGCCAACGGACCAACAACTCCGGAAGCGGATGCCATCTTTCGCAAACGGGAAATCCTCGTACTTCCCGATATCCTGGCGAACGCCGGCGGTGTCACTGTGAGTTACTTCGAATGGGTTCAGAACCAGCAGTATTTCCGCTGGGACTTGCGGCGTGTGCGTGAGGAACTGGAGAATACGCTCACACGTGCCTTCGATCGCGTCTGGGCAACGGCCGAAGAAAAGAAAGTCTCACTCCGCACAGCCGCCTATCTGCTGGCAATCGGCCGTGTTGGTCGCGCCGAAATCCTTGGCGGCATTTGATGGTTTAACCCGTGGTCAATTGCCACGCTGATCGCAGAATCCTGATGACAGAATCACGCTCGTACGCCCAACAGCTTGCTCAGAACGCCCGCGCCGCAGCGTCTGAGCTTGCTCCGATTGCCGCCAGTCGCAAGAACGCCTGGCTGCAGAGTGTGGCCCGCGCGCTCCGTGAGGATACGGACGCAATCGTCGCGGCGAATGCCAGGGATCTGGAGGCTGGCGTGCAGTCCGGTCTGACCAACGCGATGCTGGACCGTCTCAAGCTGACGCCCGATCGAATTGAATCGCTCGCGAAAGCAGTCGAACACATTATCTCCCTGCCCGATCCTGTGGGCGAAATCATCGAAGGGCAACGACGTCCGAATGGCTTGTTCGTCAGCCGCGTCCGGGTTCCTCTGGGCGTTGTGTTCTTTATCTACGAATCGAGGCCCAACGTCACGATTGACGCGGCCGCGTTGTGCGTGAAAAGCGGGAATACCGTCATTCTTCGCGGCGGCAGCGAAGCGATTCACAGTAACCGCGCGTTGCAGGCGGTGATCGCACGAACGCTCGTGGCCGAAGGACTGCCGCAACACGCGGTGCAGCTGGTGGAATTGACAGATCGCGATATCGTCGGTCACTTGCTGTCGATGGGGAACCTGATCGACGTCACCATTCCACGCGGTGGCAAGTCGCTGATTGAACGAGTCGCACGTGAAGCCACGATGCCTGTGATCAAGCACTTTGATGGCATCTGTCATGTTTACGTGGACGCGAGTGCTGACGAACAGATGGCCGTTGATATTACAATCAACAGCAAGTGTCATCGACCGGGCGTCTGCAATGCTGCCGAAACACTACTCATCCACCGCGATGCCGCACCCGTGTTATGGCCCCGACTTGCAAGGGAATTACAAAGCAGGGGCGTTGAACTGCGATGTTGTCCGGCGAGTCTCATTTTAATGGGGTCTGACCCTCTAAGAAAAGGGTCTGACCCCATTAAATCAACCTGCAAAGCGGCGACGGATGAGGACTATGCCACCGAACATCTGGATCTGATTCTGTCGGTGCGAATTGTGGACTCGCTCGAGCAGGCGATCGAGCATATTCGCCGCTACGGGTCGGCTCACACAGATGCCATCGTGACAAACAGCGTCGCGTCGTCAATGAAATTCGAAGCGGAAGTCGATTCTGCGGCCGTCGTGATCAATGCCAGTACGCGTTTCAATGACGGCGGCGAACTTGGAATGGGTGCCGAAATCGGCATCAGTACCGACCGCTTCCATGCCCGCGGCCCCTGCGGCCTCCGCGAACTCACCAGCTACAAATTCATCGTACGCGGCGAGGGTCAAATCCGGTCGTAATTAACCCAGGTTCAGAATGGCATCCGGAGTTTTGAAATTCGTAGGGTGTGACAAGCAGCTGACAAGCTGCGAAGGCACACCACGTTTCCGCTGAATCCTCGGTGTGCCCGCGCTCGCGTTGCTCGCTTGTCACACCCTACAGAA
>JANOUN010001425.1:0-2613 GCA_031416875.1 Planctomycetota bacterium
CTGGCTGGCGATCCCGGAAGAATCTCGACTAGAGTATTGACGGACGTTAAGCAGCGTACTACAGGCAGGACCACGAAACATGCGACTTTTGATTACCGGCGGAGCAGGATTTATTGGCAGCAATCTGGCGGATAACGCCATCGAAGCTGGCTGGGACGTGGCGGTGCTGGACGACCTGAGCAGCGGGCGACGGGAAAATGTTCCCGCCGCCGCCGAATTCTTTCAGGTCGATATTCAGGATGCCAACAGCATTGGGAAAGCATTTGCCAGTTTTAAGCCGACTGCCGTCAGTCATCAGGCGGCTCAGGCCAGCGTGGCGGTGAGTGTTCGCGAGCCGCAGAAAGATGCATCGATCAATATTATCGGATCGATCAATGTGATGCAGGCCTGCGTCAATCACAAAGTCCAGCATTTGGTGTTCGCCAGCACTGGCGGTGCCATTTATGGCGAAGTTCCCAACGGCACGCGGGCGTCGATTTCAACAATTCCGTCGCCACTGAGTCCTTACGCCTGCAGCAAGTTCGCTGTGGAAAAGTATCTGGACTGTTTTCGCCACGAACATGGTCTGAATTTCACCGTGCTCCGTTACGCCAATGTGTATGGGCCTCGACAGGATCCGCATGGTGAAGCGGGGGTCGTGGCGATCTTCTGCAACCGCATGCTCGCCAATGAACCGGTGAGCGTGTTCGCTCGCACCGCAGTCGGAGATCCCGGCTGCGTCCGCGACTATGTGTTCATCGCCGACGTTGTGAAAGCCAACATGGCTGCCTTGCAGGGCCGGATCCCTGAACGTGTGCTGAATGTGGGGACCGGTCGCGAAACCAATACGCTGCAATTGGCCGAACACATTCGCACGACTCTCTCAAGCAACAGTGAGATTCGTTACGGCGACCGTCGCGCCGGCGACGTGGAACGTTCACTGCTGGATGCTGACCGACTCGCAGAACTGCTGGGACCACCAGTGACTGTCGCCGATGGCCTGCGCATCACGGCAGCGTGGTTTCGTCAGCGAGCGGCAGGAACATAAGTCCTATTACGTCTCATATGCCCCATTCCTCGTCACTTGCAACGAATCAGGGCGGCGAATTCATCTCGCATACTGCTTCAGCGCGGCCTCTGTAAACTGCACGCTGTAACCCGCCGACTTCGGTGGCATATAGCGACCTTGCTGCATCACGACTGGATCGTAAACATGTTCGTGCAGGTGATCCGAATACTCGGCGACACGATCCTCCATTGACGCAGACACACAGACGTAGTCCACGATACTGGCGTGCTGGACATACTCACAAAGTCCCACACCGCCGGCATGAGGACACACGGGGATGCCAAATCTTGCCGCCAGCAGCAATACGGCCATGACTTCGTTGACGCCACCCAGACGGCAGCAGTCCAACTGACAAACCTGCAGTGCCCCACACTGCATGAACTGCTTGAACATGATCCGGTTGTGGCACATTTCTCCCGTGGCAATGCGAATCGGCTTGACGGCCTTTGCAATCGCGAGATGCCCAAGAATATCGTCCGGTGACGTAGGCTCTTCCACAAACCAGGGACGAAACGGAGCCAGTTCGCGTATCCACTCGATCGCCTGCGGCACGTCCCAGACCTGATTCGCATCGATCATCATATGAGCTTCGTCGCCCATTTCTCGACGCAATACGCGGCACCTGCGGCGATCGTCCTCCAGATCCCGCCCGACCTTAATCTTGAAATGACTCCAGCCCCGCGCCTTCAGGTCTGTGCATTTCTGCTTCAGGGATTCATCCGAATATCCCAGCCAGCCAGCGGATGTCGTGTAGCTGGGATAGCCAATGCCGTGCAGTTCTTCAATTCGCTTCGCGCGCGTCGCCGTGTGACGATCAAGAAGTTCCACGGCCTGATTCGGTGTCAGTGCGTCGGTGAGGTAGCGAAAGTCAACGCTGGCGACAAATTGTGCGGGCGACATGTCGCAGATGACCTGCCAGACCGGCTTGTTCAGGATCCGAGCCCACAAGTCCCAGACCGCATTGATCACGGCAGCGGCGGCCAGATGAATCACGCCCTTTTCCGGACCAACCCAGCGCAGCTGACTGTCTCCGGTGAGTCTGCGGTACAAGGTCACTGGTTCGGCCATCAGCGATTCGACGGTCTGGCCAATCAACAGCGTCGCGAGCGAGCGGATGGCGGCGACGCAGATTTCATTGCCGCGTCCGATCGTAAACGTCATTCCGTAGCCGCAGCGATCCGCCGAGTCTGTGCGGAGCACCACATACGCAGCCGAGTAGTCCGGATCTGGATTCATCGCATCGGAACCATCCAGTTGCTGCGAGGTCGGAAAGCGAATGTCGAACGTTTCGAAGGCCGTGATTTTGGCGGGCATCATGTGATTCCTGTAGGCCATCTCTTAATCCTGCTCTTACTCATAATCTTAATCTCTTTATGACGGCGACGGACAAGAATGTCCATCCTACCCCAAAACGCATTCATGTGACCACAACCGTCCGTCCACCCTTCTGAGCAGAAATCCCGAACACGATGTATTCGGCGACAACGTCGCCGACGTTCTGCATCTGATGAATCTCTTCGGGACTGACGATCACCGTATCACCGACCTGCATCGTCACTGTTTGT
>JANOUN010001426.1:0-3304 GCA_031416875.1 Planctomycetota bacterium
GAGCCAGCATTTCTCCCATGCCAGCGGTCACTTTCCGAAGCGTATTTACACAGATCTTGACGCCTTCGTCGGCCAGCATCTGCACGGCTTCTTCATACGATCCGAGCAGTGCCGCACATTTCATCATGCGTTGCCGCACTCTCGCCGTGAAGCCATTGGCGATGCCCAAGAGGATCAGCATGGGAAACATCCCGCGATTTGCTTTCTTGTTCTTTGCGTTTTCCGGGCACTGGAAGCGATGATAGTAAGTGACGTGCAACGTCACCGTAACACCGCCTGTCAGTTGCACAGTTTTGGGGCGTGTACCCTGAGAATGAAACGTCTTCGGCTGAGATTTTGCCAGCTTCGCCGCCTGTGCCTGCATTTTCGCGGACCCTGCCAGTTTCAGCAGCCCCATTCCCTGCCGCAGCCCGTTGAGCCGTTGATGCAGCCCTGCAATTCTGGCTTCGAACTTCGGGAATTCCGCCGCCGCCAACTGGCTGCAGGAACTGACAAGCTCATTGATTTGATTCTGAACTTCACTCGCCTCGGCTGCCAGCCGTTGATATTCTGCGTTCATCCCTGAATCGCTCCCTGAAAAGCATCATTGCTAACGCTTTTTACAGCGATTCAGGGATCTTGGCCTAGATCAGCCTCGATCACGCAAATTCCCGACAGATCGCGAATCCGCCCGGTTTGGAATCTGCTGCAGCAGAGCCAGTTTGCGAGGGTCAGCTCCAGCTGGCGTCGCTTTCGCCACCGTGTGGGTGGCACAGAGAGCGCCGGTGGCGGTTTCTTTGGAATTTGAACTGATTGGCGACCAGCGATCTTAACGCTTCCTGGCTTATGCTGCTCACGGCCCTGTTGCCAGCGATCAGCGCATCCTGAATCAGCCGACAAAGGTGGCTCTCGCGTGGGAAAATGACGGGGATGTGCGACACGGTATGCCTCATTCATGTCCGTGCAGGGTAGAATGCAGTCACGATACTGTATTCAACTCTCTCAAGTTCTGGTTCCTGAATGAAGTTATCTGCGAAGCGACCGTTGCTGGCTGATCAGCATTTTTCCAGTATGCACCGCTGGCTTGAGATGGAAGGAGAGGCGGAACAGGAGCGGTTGGCTCAGCGGAGAAAGGCTCAGTCGTCGGACACAGCGGAACGCACGGGCGAGACACTGCTGGATCTGGTGATTCGGACCCATACGACGGGCTTGGGCGGGCGTTATCTGATTACGCTGGCAAAACGACGTTCGCCTGATCGGTTGCCGTGGCATCGATTCAAGGTGGGCAGCCCGATTCTGCTGTCGGACAATCGCGACGAAGACGCGGAATCTCTGCAGGGCGTCGTGAGTGCTCGTCGCGTTGACTCCCTGGAAGTTGCCGTCGATGACTGGCCATCGAGCGATCGCTTTCGGCTGGACCTGTCTCCGGATGAAGTCACTCGCAAACGCCAGGCCGCGGCATTGCAGGGCGCAGAGAAAGCCACCGGGCGTCACGCACAGCTTCGAGATCTGTTGCTGGGTGAACGCGAACCGACGTTTCACAGAAACATGAAGGCCCCGACGGACGTATCACAGCGACTCAACCCGTCGCAACACGATGCCATCCGACATGCTCTCTCTTCAAATGATCTGGCCATTATTCATGGACCTCCGGGAACTGGAAAAACCACAACCGTCGTGGAAGTCATTCGACTGCTCGTCGCGCGGGGCCAGCGTGTCCTGGCGTGTGCTCCGAGCAATACGGCAGTCGATAACCTGCTGGAACGCTTACTGGCGATCGGTGAACCGGCTGTGCGACTTGGACATCCGGCGCGGGTTTCCGAAGATCTGCGACAGCATTCGCTTGACGCACTGGTAGGACGGCACGAAGCCATGATGGTCGTGCATCAGATGATGCGGGAAGCAGAGCAAATTGAACGGAAGGCGGCTCGTTATACGCGCGGCAGACCGGCTCCGGGACAGCGAGGCCAGCAGCGTCAGGAAGCACGCGAACTGAAACGCCACGCCAGGATTCTGGAGAAGCAGGCGATCGCTGACTTGCTGAAAGATGCCCGTGTCATCTGTGCGACGACAACGTTTGATGATTCGGTTCTGGATGATCTGCGATTTGATGTCCTGGTCATCGATGAAGCCTGCCAAAGCGTTGAACCTGGTTGCTGGGTTCCGCTTCGGCGTGCTGATCGCCTCATTCTGGCAGGTGATCACCTGCAGTTGCCACCGACGATTCTGTCCGATGCGGCAAAGAAGGAAGGTTATGCCGTCAGTATGATGGAGAGACTGGTGAATCACTATGGTGATCTCGTCACGCGGCAGTTGACCGTCCAGTATCGGATGCATGAATCGATTATGGGATTCTCGTCGCAGCATTTTTACGACGACACCCTGATCGCCGATGAATCTGTTCGCAGCCATGTGCTGTCAGATCTGCCGGGGATTCAAAATAATCTCGTCTCCGACGATCCGGTCACGTTCATCGACACGGCAGGCACGGGATGGCAGGAGGAACTGGAACCGGAGGGTCTGAGCAAGCGTAATCCAGAGGAAGGTCGATTGGTTCTGAAGCAAGTCAATGCGCTGTGTGAAGCAGGCCTTGCCCCGTCCGACATAGCAGTGATCGCGCCGTATGCAGCGCAGGTGCGGTGGCTGCGGGAAAACTCCATTTATGATCAACTGGAGATCGATACGGTCGATGGGTTTCAGGGCCGCGAAAAGGAAGCGGTCGTCATCTCATTAGTCCGTTCCAATGCGATCGGTGAAATCGGCTTTCTGTCGGACGCCCGAAGGATGAACGTTGCTCTGACGCGGGCGAAGCGAAAAATGATCATCGTCGGCGACAGTGCGACCCTCGCATCCGATAAGTTTTTCCAGTCTCTGCTGGCGTGGATCGAAAAGACCGGCAACTACCGCACAGCGTGGGAATTTGCCGACTGACGTCCACTGCGAACCTGGGGACTGTCGTTTTAATCGTGGGATAAGCTTCCAGCTTGTCATTGCATTTAAAAAACAGGGCGTTTTCTTCAATCGATGCCAGACTGGAAGCCTGGCCCACGGGAAACCCCGACTAAAACGACAGTCCCCCTGTGTGCATGCATTTTTCGACAAGATCTCCAGCGGCTCGGGCTGCGGGACGCGTGGCATCGCTACCAAGACGCTGCCATTGAACAGATCGCAATCCGCTGGCTGGATGCTCACGACATCCCATGGAAGAGGAATGTCGCGGCAGATCCGGCGGACATCGACTGATTCGTCGTCAATGCTTGATTTAGGAGTAGGCCGGACCAAGCGCAGCGCCGTTCCGGCAGGTGTCTGGCCAATGCCGGAACTG
>JANOUN010001427.1:0-1664 GCA_031416875.1 Planctomycetota bacterium
GCCTCAGTCCTCTTCGGAAAATGAGATCTCCCGCTGCACTGAGAGGTAACCACTGAATCCAGTCAATCCACACGAAACCGCCAGGAACAGCAGAATAATCTTGAGCGTAAGTTTCATGGGAAGGCCACCACTCGCTGGCTACGAATCGCCAACATCGACCACTTTATCGACGGTGATACCATACTGTCTGCACTTGGTACGCAGAGTTGCTCTGGAAATGCCCAGCAACTTTGCAGCCTGGAGTTGATTTCCGTTGGCGTGTTGAAGCACGAGCGGAATCAGATGGCGATCCATCAGTTGTTGCGCTTCGTCATAAATCGATTCAGAACCCGCAATCAAGCGTTCCTCGACAAACTGAGACCAGTGAGTGGTCGCATGAGAACTCGCCGCATGATGGCTCACCGCAGGCGGAGTTCCTGGCTGCATTTGCGTCGGTTCTGAACGATCGTCGTCCAAATCCTGTGACTCCAGCCTTCGCTTTGATCCTCGCACCGATTCGGGCAGAAATGCGGGAACAAGCACAGGGCCAGTCGATTCCAGCAATGCATGCTTGATGACGCTTTGAAGTTCTCTCACATTGCCCGGCCATAGATAGGCTTTGAGCCGGTCGATTGTCTCGGGAGCAATGCCTGTGATTTCCTTGCCGAGTTCCTGTGCAAAGAGTCTGCAGAAATGCTCGGCCAGCAACTCGACGTCGTCTCCGCGATCTCGCAGCGGAGGAAGAGTGATCGTGTAGACATTTAAGCGATAGAACAGGTCGCCTCGAAAATCCCCGTTCTCGATCATCGCCTCAAGATTTCGATTCGTCGCAGCAATTAATCGAACATCGGTTCGAATTGACTCAGCACCGCCAACGCGTTCAAATTGCTGATCCTGCAGAACTCGCAGCACTTTGGTCTGAGTCAACGGCGTCATATCCCCAATCTCATCCATGAACAAAGTGCCACCTGAGCACTGTTCAAACCTACCAATACGTTTGCGATCAGCTCCGCTAAAGGATCCTTTTTCGTGACCGAAGAGTTCACTCTCCAGCAGGTTCTCCGGAATCGCCGCGCAGTTGATCGCGAGAAACATCTTTTCGGCTCGCTGACTGTAATTATAGATCGCGCGGGCAATCACTTCTTTTCCCGTTCCACTTTCGCCAAGAATCAGCACCGTAACATGCTGTGACGCAACTCGCCCGATCGCTCTATAAACTTCCTGCATCGCCGAGCAATTTCCAATGAGCAGATCGCCGCTCCCGACCTGACCCTGATCGGCGGGCAGTTTTGCTGGTGTACGCATCAATCGGCTGGTCTCCGCAGCCGACTCAACCAGTGGAATCAATGTCTCCGGACCGAACGGTTTCAAAATGTACTCGAACGCCCCCGCCTGCATGGCCTGAATCGCGGTTCCTGCCGTCCCCTGACCGGTCATCAGAATAACGGGAATTCGTACATCGGCTTTATGGAATTGCTGAAACAATTCCAGCCCGGATAAATCAGGCAGACGAATATCCGACAGCACGACGTCTGGCGACTTTGCATGAAACAATGCCAAACCTTCAGCCGCATTTGTCGCGGTGATCAGTTTGTATTTAGGATGTGGGAATGCATACCGAAAGCACTCCAGAATCAGTTGGTCATCGTCCACGACAAGTAACTTAATCATATCAGATCTGCTTT
>JANOUN010001428.1:0-4852 GCA_031416875.1 Planctomycetota bacterium
TGATCTTCAGGGACCAACCGCCGGCAGCACAGTTCTGGATCGTGTCCACCAGTCGATGATCCTCTTCGCCGCCGGTCGTGGCGAACTGCTGAAACGCTTTCTCGTCGAAGACGGTGTCGGCAAAGACGCCCGCTTCTGGAAACTGGCCCAGTCGCTGTCTGCCCTCTACCCGAAGGAATGCGAAGAAAAACGCTGGGTGGACGGCGTGCTGGCCAGAAAAAAGGGACTTGGGTTATGAAGGCGGAAGGATGAAGGATGAACGGGAAAAACCGAGGGACTTGAAGTTGCGGACGAAGGCGTTTGCGTTGAGGATCATTCGGTTGTTTGGGGCATTGCCGAATACGACCGAGGCTCGCCGGTCAGGTTAGGGGAGTAGGTGGCTGGGGTGTTGAAAAACAGAATTTCGTTAGAATTGCGTGGACGATTGCAGTTTGCCGCAACGCGGCGCAATGTGAAAGCCTGGGGCATCGCCCCAGGAATTCGGACAAATTCGAACATCAAAGCCCTGAAAGGGCGAAATCACGGAATGCTTGATCATTTCGCCCCTTTTGGGGCTTTGGCCATTCGCTTCGTACGTCCCCAGGGCGTTGCCCTGGGCTATCACATTTTGTGCCTTCGGCCCGAAACGCATTGCATGTGGTTTCCATCGAACGTCTTTTGAGAAATAGCACCTTCAATCGAGATCGCTATGTGAACGATCTTCAAAGGAGAAACACATGAACTGGGAAGAAAGAATTGAAATAAATCCCGCGGTACTGGTTGGCAAGCCGGTTATTCGGGGAACTCGTCTCGCGGTGGAGTTCATTGTGGAGTTGCTGGCGAATAACTGGTCCGAACAGCAAATCTTTGAGAACTATCCAGGCATCACTCACGACGATATTTCTGCCTGCCTGCATTACGCTGGCAGACGTTGTGCAACAACAGATTTTAAATCCGAAAGGCAAAACACCATGAACGAAACCGAACTACTACGGCGAATCACAGTGAATCCGGCCATCTTCGGCGGGAAGCCGATTATTCGCGGTCGTCGTCTGGCGGTCGAGCATGTGCTTGGAATGCTGTCGGTGGGAGACACAGCGGAAACCATTCTTGAAGGATATCCATGGCTCGAGTCGGCAGACATCCAGGCCTGTCTCGTGTTCGCTCGCCGCCATGTGGGACATGAGCGAATCGAGCCGTTGGAATTCGTCGCCGAGACGACACCATGAAGTTGTTGCTTGATTCCTGTGTCTGGGGCGGTGCGAAAGCGCTGCTGATCGCTGCAGGCCACGATGTGGACTGGGTGGGTGATCGCGCCGAAGATCCGGGTGATGTGGCGATTCTCAAGGAAACTTTTCATGACGAACGAATCCTTATCACACTGGACAAAGACTTTGGGGATCTGGCGATCCTGTGGGGCGTACCACATCGCGGCATCGTCCGACTCGTGAACATCCCTGCGCGACAGCAGGGAAAAGTCGCTGCGCATGTGCTTGCTCTTCATGGATCGGAGCTTCTGTCGGGAGCAATTGCGACTGTCGAGTCGTCCCGAATTCGCATTCGCCCGCCGGATTGACCGGATCAACGGTGAGTGTTATTTATTGATCTCCAATTAAATCGATGGCATGTGTTTTCATTCGGGAAATCTGAGGAATCAGCGACGCCGTTCAAACCGAAGTTGTATTTCACAACTGCTGGTACTCGGCGCTGCGTTGAGGGACATCTGATGGTAAAGTTGAAGCCTTGGTACCAGGTTGTCACTCCTCGCGAAGATCTGCGTGATGGACGCCCTTTGGATGCATCCGAGTTCGCTGTGCATTTGGATCACATCCGAACAGGGCGTGAGAACGTTTCGAAAGATTACACGGATCCGGCTCGGTTCTTCGACAGGACTTTTCTGACGGGAAGCCTGCTGGATCTGTCTGCCCAGGTTGCCCGACGACTGAATGGGATCCAGGTCGAAACGTCAGCCGTGTTCAACATGGCAACACAGTTCGGTGGCGGAAAAACGCACGCTCTCACAACGCTTTACCATCTGGCAGGCGGGGGTGATGCTGCGAAGAACTGGAAAGGAGTCGATTCGATTCTCCGGAAGGCGGACGTGACTTCGTTGCCGCAGGCTGATGTCGCAGTCTTTGTCGGAACTGAGTTTGATGCTCTTACCGGCCGCAGCGGCGATGGTGAGCCGACTCGTCTGACACCGTGGGGTGAAATCGCCTGGCAATTGGGTCGCACGCGGGAAGAAAAAGAACAACTCTTCGCGGCTGTTGCACAACACGACGAGCAGCGACTGGCACCAGCTGGCGATGTCATCCGGAAAATGTTGCCACCTGGCCCGATTCTGATTCTGATGGATGAGCTGATGAACTACGTCAGCATTGGCCGCAAGATCGGTATGCGGGACCAGTTCTTCAACTTCCTCCAGAACCTTTGCGAAGAAATTCGCGCACGCAATAACGCCGTCTTGTGCGTTTCGATTCCGCGTTCTGATCTGGAAATGAATCCGGACGATCAGCGAGATCACGATTCCATCAAGAAGCTGTGCGACCGAGTCGGCAAAGCGATCCTGATGTCAGCTGACAAAGAGATGTCGGAAATTATTCGACGCCGTTTATTTGAATGGTCCGGTTTTGACACGGATTCTAAGGCGACTGTCGCGGCATACGCTGAATGGGCCAGCGAACATTCTTCGGAACTTGCGGGCGTGGATCGTGATTCAGCCCTTGAACAGTTTAAGGCGTCGTATCCATTCCACCCGTCTGTGATCTCAGTGTTCGAACGGAAGTGGCAGAGTCTGCCTCGTTTTCAACGGACTCGTGGCATCTTGAGACTGCTCGCCCTTTGGGTGTCACACAATTTCAAAGAAGACCATCGAAAGGATTCTCGCGAACCATTGATCACATTGGGTTCCGCTCCATTGGAGAACGCGCAATTCCGGGCGGCCATTTTCGAGCAACTTGGTGCCAGCGAACTGGAGATTCCGGTCACGACGGATATCGCGGGGAAGTCCGGCCAATCACACAGCCTGAAGCTGGACAAAGAATCCACTGAGGCGATCAGCAAGGCGCAAATGCATCGCAAGGTTGCAACGGCGATTTTCTTTGAATCCAACGGCGGACAAAGTCAGAGCCGCGCTGAGGCATCCGTTGCGGAAATCAAGACCGGGGTGTGCGGACCGGAATTCAATACGGCGGACATTGACACCGTTTTGGAGGGACTTGCCAGCACATGTTTCTATCTTCAATGGGAACGGAATCGGTATCGCTTTGGGTTGGCTCCGAATCTGAATCAAGTGTTGGTCTCGCGCCGCGGGGGCGTGCAGCCGAAGCCGATCGAAGATCGAATCCGCAAACGCACAGACGACTTGCTCCGAAAAAATACGACAGATTCCTGCAAGATGGTCGAACGGGAGTTCTTTCCGCGTCAAAGCAATGATGTCAAAGAATATCCAAAGCTGACGCTGGTCGTCATGAGTACTGACTATCCGGCTCAGGACAAGGCCACGCTGCAGCTCATGGAGACGATTGTCAGAGATTCAGGCACCAGAGGGCGAACCTTCAAATCGGCACTGATCTTTGTCGCAGTCGATCCAGCCGAGAATCTTCAGGATAAGGCTCGGGAGGCGTTGGCATGGGAAGATATCGACGACGATGCAGAAACAAAAAAACGCATTGATCCCAGCCAGACCAACCTCCTGAGCCGAAATCTGAAGAATGCTCAGCGAGATCTGGACGAGTCAATCTTTCGAGCGTACCGACATCTATACCTGCTTGGCAAAGACAACAAGCTGAAGCACATTGATCTGGGTGCCATCACATCCAGTTCGGCCGGATCGTTATTGGAAATCTACCTGCATCGGCTTGGCAGTAGTGGAGGGCTCGACGAGATCGTCGATGCCATCCCGGCTCGAAAACTGATCACCTATTGGCCTGCGTCAATGAATGAATGGTCCACCAAGGCTGTGCGCGATGCATTCTACTCTTCGCCGATGTTGCCCAGATTGATCAATCTCGAATCCATCAAACGGACGATCGCGGCAGGTGTCACCGATGGCATCATCGGCTACGCGGTGAAAGATGCGTCCGGCCGACTGAAACTGCAGAAGCTGAAGGAAAGTTTGTTCGATGCGGATGTCGAAATCTCCGATGACGTTTTCATTCTGAAGGCCGATGAAGCCCAAAAACTCAGGGAGCCGCCTCGCCTTGCGCAACTCGTTGTTCGTCCTGCACATGTGATTGTGAAACCGGGAGATCGTGCATCATTTTCGTATTCCGGACTCGACCAATACGGGCAACCCATCATGGTCGCAGAAGTCGAATGGGCCGCCACTGGTGGATCGATCGATTCGAAAGGCATATTTATCGCGGGCAAGGACGGGGGTGCGTTCACGGCGTCTGCTAAATCTGACGGCGGTGAAGCCATCGCCGAAGTCCGCATAGCGACGAAAGACGAGGTCCCGGAAATCATCGAAACATCCGGCCCTCGCACGATCCGATGGAGTGGCAACGTCCCCCCGCAAAAATGGATGCAATTCTACACCAAAGTTCTCAGCAAATACGCCACGTCACCGGATTTGAAGATCGAGGTCAGCTTTCAGATGAAGGTCGAACAGGATCAAGGAGACGCAAAAGCAGCGGAGACAAAGACAGGGCTGAGGGAACTTGGGCTTGATGACGGAGTGTCGGGGTAGCGAGTTTGCTCATTGTCACGTCAAGGTGCAGCCGGGGAACTCTGATCTGACATTCAGGGGTCTTGCGAATAATGGAACTTTGCCGTGAGTGTAACCATTGAAATTCCGTCTGACCTGGAAGAAACGATTCGACAACATCATGAAGATTGCCATCATCACGGCTGGCGGCGCGGGAATGTTCTG
>JANOUN010001429.1:0-1819 GCA_031416875.1 Planctomycetota bacterium
CAAAACCGGCAAAATCTGTCCTCGCTCAGCCGAATTTTCGCTTCGATTCTTCAAGTCAGACAGGCTGCTAGAAATTTAATCCTGTTATCCCCACCTTGTCTGGGATAACAGGGTTTATATCCGTTAATTAGTTATCAAAAACAGGAGTTCATATGACTGAAAATGTTACAGCCAGCCGCGAAACGCTCGGCTTTCAAACTGAAGTAAAGCAGTTGTTGCAGTTGATGATCCACTCGCTATATTCCAATCGCGAGATTTTCCTGCGCGAGTTGATTTCCAATGCGTCCGATGCGTGCGACAAACTGCGCTTTGAGGCGCTACATAACGCTGCGCTGTTCGAAAGCGATTCTGAACTGAATATACATGTCAGTTATGACAAGGCGGCGCGTACCCTGACTATCACCGACAACGGCATTGGCATGAGCCGCGAAGAAGCCATTGCCAATCTGGGCACGATTGCCAAGTCCGGTACGCAGGAATTTTTTACGCGCTTGTCCGGCGATCAACAGAAAGATGCGAATCTGATCGGCCAGTTTGGCGTGGGCTTTTACTCGGCGTTCATCGTGGCCGACAAGGTTACTGTACGCACACGCCGTGCGGGTGAATTGGCCGATCAGGGCGTGTGCTGGGAATCAGATGGTGGCGGTGAATTTTCGATTGAGATGATGGAGAAAACAGCTCGCGGCACAGAAATCACGCTGCATTTACGGGAAGATCAGCAGGATCTGCTGGATGGCCATCGCTTGCGCGGCATCATCCGCAAGTATTCCAACCACATCGTGCAGCCGATTGTGATGAACAAGGAAGAATGGAAAGACGGCAAGCAGGAAACACTGGCCGAAGACGAGACCGTTAATCAGGCTTCGGCGCTGTGGGCGCGCTCGAAAAATGAAATCACCGAGGAACAGTACCGCGAATTTTACAAGCATGTCAGCCACGATTTTGATGACCCGTTGACCTGGGTGCATGCGCGCGTGGAGGGGCGTCAGGAATACACGCAGTTGTTGTACATCCCGGCGCGCGCGCCGTTTGACCTGTGGGATCGCGATGCTCGTCACGGCATCAAGCTGTATGTGCGGCGCGTATTCATCATGGATGATGCCGAGCAACTGATGCCGTCATATCTGCGCTTTGTGCGCGGCGTGGTGGATTCGAGTGATCTGCCGCTGAATGTGTCGCGCGAAATTTTGCAGGAATCAAAAGACATCGAAGCGATACGTTCCGGTTGTACCAAAAAAGTGCTGGGTATGCTGGAGGAACTCGCAACCAGCGACACTGAAAAATATGCCAAATTCTGGGGCGAGTTCGGCAAGGTGCTGAAAGAGGGCATGGGTGAGGACTTTGCCAACAAGGACAAGATCGCCGGTCTGCTGCGTTTCGCTTCCACGCAGGCCGATACCACGGATGAAACCGTGTCGCTGAAGGATTACATCGCGCGCATGAAAGAAGGGCAGGAGAAGATTTACTACGTCACTGCCGAGACGTTTAACGCAGCCAAGAACAGCCCGCATCTGGAAGTGTTCCGCAAAAAAGGCATTGAGGTGTTGTTGTTGTCCGAGCGTGTGGATGAATGGATGGTCAGCCATCTCAACGAATTCGACGGCAAGACGCTGCTGTCGGTAGCCAAGGGCGGCCTCGATCTGGGCAAGCTGGAAGACGCAGCGGAAAAAGAGGAGCAGGCCAAGGAAGCGGATGATCTGAAAGAATTGACTGACAAAATCAAGGGCAGTTTAACCGGGCGCGTGAAAGAGGTACGCGTCACGCACCGTTTAACCGATTCTCCGGCCTGCTTGGTGGCGGATGAACACGACATCAGCGG
>JANOUN010001430.1:0-4008 GCA_031416875.1 Planctomycetota bacterium
CATGCAGCAGAAAAATTGATGGCAGAAAAATGAATTGCAGAAAGACCTGCAGTCGTGGCCTGTATTTTTCTGCCGCTCATTTTTCTGCCAGAACTGACTCACCTGACTTCTGCAAACAGACGTGTGAAAATCTTCGCGGGAGAACAAAAAATCAACTGTTAGTAGTACGGAGAAGTCAGAAGACAAAAAAGTTCAGGAGTTCTCACAACGCATTCAGGGGCGTCGCTTTCAGTCGATCCCGGGTTCCGGTTCCAGTGCTGTGTCGCGGTCCGCCTTTGCATGGTCGTTGTCGCCTGCGGCCTCGTGGGCCTGAGCGGATTCGGGACTATCGGCAAGCCACATTCCGCATTGATACGTCGAACCCCGCTGAGTTGCAGACTCTGGAAGCCGTGGAACAGCAATACATTCAACGCGTTCTGAAGAGCGTGCAGGGAAACCGAACGGAAGCAGCTCGCATCCTGGGCGTTGATCGCAAGACGTTGTACCGTCGCCTTAAGCAGGATGAAGAGTCACAGGGCTGAGACAGTCGCTACATATTTGTCTTCGTGTCTCCCCCGGCACCGCCGGCGACTTTTTGCAGGGCGGCGTTGAGGTCTCGGTCGTGGGTGTGGTCGCGGCTGTAGATGCGGAAAATGATGAAACTGGTGGGAAGGCTGCGGAACAGTTCGTCGTCGTCCAGTTCATGCGACAGTCCGCTCGCGGCGTCGTACCAGTAATTCTGCTTGCCGACAGGTTTGCGGGCACTCGGGCGGTGATAGTGTTTTGCCACGTCGATCCGCAATGGGATATCACTGATGGCTTTCGGCAGGTATTCGCGGACTCGACGTTCCACCAGATCCGGTTCGGAAAAGATGGTCGTGCTTTCAGCCTGGCCACCGTGAAAGTGCATCGTGCGTTCACAGGCCATTCTCCACATTTCTTCCCGGTTGATAATCGCCTTCCAGTGGTTTCCCAGCTCCTGAAGTTTCGGATCGTCGCTGTCGGCCCAGCGCACGACATCCACGAGGAACGATGTTTCCGTGAGTCCCTGATAGGCCTTCAGATGCTGCAACGGGTTGCCGGGAAACATCCGCTGCATCGTCTCCGCAAAATAGTCTTCGAGCGCGATGTCGATGCCGCGGACCGTACGATGGAAGTAGATCGTACGGAACAGATTCGCGCGGGTTTCGATAAAGTTGATCAGCGTCGGCAGACCGCGTGCATGGATCGTCAGGCCGTTTTCGGTGAAGAAGCTATAGTGAATCAGGCGGGAGATGTCGAACGCCTTGGTGTTGTAGCCGGACATGTACGCATCGCGAAGCACGAAGTCCATGTTGTCCACCGTGTAGATGCCGCTGAACAGCGAGCGCAGTTTCCGCAGCCAGTCCGGATGTCCTTCCTGATCTTCCGCATTTCCGGACGGACGCCGAATGAGCCAGCCGATTTGCCTTGGATCAATTTCTTCCAGCGGCTGCAGCCTGCCGTTGGGATTCCGACGAACGCGACGAATGATCTCGCCGAGTTCGTGTTCGATAATATGCCCGCCGATGTCTTCGTGCGTCAGATCGAACTGAGCCAGATAATGATCGTCGAAGAAATGTCCGAACGGACCATGTCCGACATCGTGCAGCAGACCGGCAATCCGCACCATGCTTTCGACGCACGCCCTGGACGGAACATTGCGGCACGAATCGACGAGTGAATCATACCAGGCATTGACGGTCACAGATCCCAGATGCATGACGCCCAGCACATGCTGAAACCGCATGTGTTCGGCCGAGGGAAACACCCACCACGCGGTCTGCAACTGGTGAATCTGCCGCATCCGCTGCACCCACGGATGGTCGATCAGATCCTGTTCGGCCGCTTCGCCGGAAGGCAGACCCACGCGGGAAATAAAGGGGATGTACCCATGAATCGGATCGTGCGACAGACTCTCCGTTGTAAAATCGCGAACCATGCGTCCTCCATTGAGCAGCGTGTGAACAATTCGCGTTGGGCGAACGTCGCAGCGGCCGGGTTTTCTGAAAGTCAAGGAATTTTGCCGAATGATAACCGCAAAAAGGAATCCTGCGATTCGATTCTGCCCGTGTTTTTTGCATTCCGGTCTGTCAGACCGCGCGAACCCGTCCTCAGGAATCAAAACTTTAGATGCTGTCGTTTCATCGCTGGTTGACCGCTACAATAGGCAGGTCTAAAGTTGCAGGGTCAGGAACGCCTGTTTCGTCATTGAACACATCCATTCCGATTGTCGTTGAATTTGCGGGTCCGCAACTTTCACGGTCAGCCGGATTTTTCCGCAGGTAAAGTGCAGAATGTCAGATCAGCAGGATCCGTCGTCCGGAAATGATTCAGGGAATTCCGGTAAGTCAGGTCGTTCGCCGCGAAAGGACCGCAGTCAGTCAAATAACGGCATGTGGTATCTGATCGCGATCGGGCTGATTGCGGCTGTCGTGATTTCGGTTGCGGCGCGAGGCCGCAGCGGCGAACGCATGTCCTACAGCGAGGTCATGGAGAGACTGTCTGAGGACAAGAAGACGCTGAACGCCAGCCAAATGTATGAAGTCGCTCTGTCTGAGACAGCCCTCACATGGCAATATCCATCTCGCGAAGATGCGCTGGCAGGCAAGGGCGGCGAGTTCAAACGCTACTATGTGCCGCTGATTGGCATCAGTGATGCAAGTCGCGCCAAACTGGAGGACCGCCTCAACGAAATGGGGATCCAGTTCTATGGCACGGAAGTGCAGTCTGACTGGGTGGCGATGCTCCCCATGCTGGTGATCACGGCCATGTTTGTCGGAGCCTTTATTTTCGTGCTGCGCCGCGTCGGAGGGACAGGTTCAGCCATGTCGTTTGGACGCAGTCGCGGTCGGTTGTATGCTCAGGAAGACGTGCATGTGACATTTAACGACGTGGCTGGCATTGACGAAGCGGTCGAAGAACTGAAAGAAGTCGTTGAGTTCCTGCGAACACCCCAGAAGTATCAGGCTCTCGGTGGCCGCATCCCGCGTGGAGTGCTGCTCGTTGGTCCTCCGGGCACGGGCAAGACGATGCTGGCCAAGGCCGTTGCCGGCGAAGCAGGTGTGCCGTTCTTCGGACTGTCCGGTTCGGACTTTGTGGAAATGTATGTCGGTGTCGGTGCGGCTCGTGTCCGCGACATGTTTCAGCAGGCTCTGCAGCGGGCTCCAGCGATTATCTTCATCGACGAACTGGATGCGCTCGGCAAAGTGCGAGGCAGCGGTGCTCCGGGTGGTCACGACGAACGCGAACAAACGCTGAATGCGTTGCTGGTCGAAATGGACGGGTTCAGCACCGATCACAGCGTGATCGTGATGGGAGCCACCAACCGTCCGGAGACCCTGGACCCGGCGTTGATGCGACCAGGCCGCTTTGACCGCCATGTCCTTGTGGATCGCCCGGATATCAAGGGCCGTGAGGCGATTCTGAACGTGCACTCCAAGCGGATCAAGATGTCGGACAATGTCGATATGAAGCGTTTGGCGAAACTCACGCCTGGCTTCGTCGGTGCAGACCTCGCGAATCTTGTCAATGAGGCGGCTTTGCTGTCAGCTCGCCGTGAGGACAAACGCGTTACGATGAAGGCGTTCGAGGACGGGATTGAGCGCGTAATTGCGGGTCTGGAAAAGACGTCGCGCATTATCGTGGAAGACGTCAAACGCCGCGTCGCGTGCCACGAATCCGGACACGCTCTGGTGGCCGCCAGTCTGCCGCACACAGATCCTGTGCATAAAATCTCCATCATTCCCCGCGGCATGGGTGCACTGGGTTACATGCTGCAATTGCCGGAAGATGATCGCGAACTGCTGACGCAATCGGAACTGCAAAGCCGTATCGCCGTGCTGCTGGGCGGAATTTCGGCTGAACAAATCATCTACAATGAAACGTCCACCGGGGCTCAGAACGATCTGCAGCGAGCTACCGATCTGGCTCGCAGAATGGTGACGGAATTTGGCATGAGTCCCCGCATGGGCCGTATGTACTACAGCGAATCTCAGCGTTCACCGTTCC
>JANOUN010001431.1:0-3419 GCA_031416875.1 Planctomycetota bacterium
CACGTCTGGCGATTTGCACACGCGAGCGACGTCCTATCTGGACGCCAACTGTTCGAATTGCCATGTGGAAGCCGGAGGAGGGAATGCCCAGTTCTCAACCGAGATCGACGCCAAACCTGATCAGATGCGACTGTTCGATGCACGCCCGGTCCATGCCACGTTCGGGATTGCCGAAGCGAGGCTCATCGCACCCGGCTCTCCTGAGCGATCCCTGCTGCTGGATCGTATGCAGCGGCGGGGCCATGGCCAGATGCCACCGATTGGAACAAATCAAATTGATCGGCCAGCCGTCGAGCTGATTCGCGAATGGATTCAGAAGATGCCGGAACTTGATTCCACCGCTGCGAAGCAGATCAAAAAATAGGCCGTGTAACGACCGCAAAGGCTGGCCCACATTCTGGCCTTGCACGTCGGACAGCATGGAGCCCGGCGATCAATCTTCGTCGCTTCATCCAGTTTTGCTCCGCAGGCCGTGGCAATGTGCTGGCGACGTTCGGAATTCTGGCCGTTCTCGTGCGAGCTCAGTCGGCGATCGGAATTCGGGTCACCTGTAAGATACCGAGCGAGATATTCCGCGAAATGCGACTTGAAGTCGCAACAGGCACCTTCATGACAAAGCACGCGGGAGGCGGCAGATTTTGCCGAACTGCGCAGTCAGAGTTCACAGAACCGAGGCATTGATGTTAGCAACTCGCTTCAGGTCTGCGGCCCCGCATTGACCTCGGAGCCGGCTCGGGCATAGAGCACGAAGTCTCTGAACAGATTGCCGTGCGCAGGGTGCCACAATGAACTGGGAAACACAGAATGACGATTTCTTCACGCCGCTGCGCTTTGCGAAAAATCTTTGCGGGCTGTGCAGCTCCGGGCGTCCTGGTCACGACGATGGGTTGCGGGACCATCCTGCATCCGGAACGAAAGGGTCAGCCTGCTGGTCGAATTGACTGGTCGATTGTGGCTCTGGATGGGCTGGGACTGCTGATCTTCTTTGTGCCGGGTGTGATCGCGTTCGCCGTTGACTTCAATAATGGGACAATCTATCTGCCGTCCAGCAGTACCACGTCTGCACGGCGTCGCGACAAGTTACAGAACGGACTTGTGGCTGTTTCAATCGGAACGAATCGCCCGACGCATTCCGACATTGAACGAGTTCTGATGCAGGAAGCCAAAGTCACGGTTGATTTAAGAGACGCCGGAGTTCAGAAAAGTCCCTTGAATTCGATTCAGGAGTTTTGGGCTGCGAGAGCTCGATTCATGAATCCTATAGTGCAATCGCCTGAACAGCATGAGACAGGGCGTTGACAGAAGCAGTTCCAGAATTGGACGACATGACAGTTGCGCTGCGACACGTCAGCTCGCAACCCCGTCCGGTTCAAGTGGCTGTATCTGGGCTGGACATTCTGGCTCGGCAGCGGCGTCGCTCCGCAGCCGGATCGATTTCTCTCAAAGCGTCCGCCCTGCGAACACTGCGGCGGAGAACTGCACCTGATCGCGATCACCGATGGCAGTGGCCGAGTCCTCGTCAGCCGCGATCTGCCACGACCGGCGTTGGCGAATCACAACACGAACTATCTGGACAGCGGATGATGCGAATGAAAACACGCAAGGCGAGCGGCAGGGCGTCAGCCCTCCGTGTCGGCCATACGATCGCACCGACGGCCAATTTCAAAACACGCTTTGACCCGTGTCGGATCGCGGTGCGCGCTGACCTTGAGAAGTGCGAGCAATTCGCCAGTAATCGACCACGAGGCTCTGAGATCTGCACGTCATCCGGCGATCAACAGAGTCGAATCCCATCCCGTGGCCGCTTGCCTCTGCGATTGACTGAACACCGAACACTGAAAACTGGTCACTGCCGCCATGCGGCATCATTGCATTTCCCATACGCCACGCGCCGCTGCAACACCACCGGGCTTCTTGAACAAATGCCTTGAGCTTCGGCTCGAATGGCTCCTGCCGCCACAAGCCCACTCCGCTCGACCCAGAACCTGACTCCGCGCTCTCCGTCCGCACTCGCGAAGTCAAAGCCTTATGTGTTTATGTCGCGTCCGCGCCAAGCGATGTAACGCGCGCCGCAGACAGCGCCGAAGTGTATAAGTGCAGTTCCCAGTCAGCAAGGGAAACGCCGTTACTAACGGAGCGTGCGCGACGCACAATGCGTTCGTATTCCGGCAATGAATCGAGTTGTGTCCATTTCACACTCTCGCAACCAGGGACGCGCGAAAGAACGACCCGATCGAAGGGACAATGCGGCGGCGTAGGAATGCGGTCGAAACACCAAAGCATTTTTAGGTAAAGGTTCAGAGCCTTTTGTGCCGAGCCGATTCGAAAACTGGAAGCATTAAGCGCCTCGGGGTGTTGTTTAGATAGCGTCCGCGCAAGATCGTCGATGTTTGAGACATGCCGGTCATCCGTGACTGGAGCGTCGTACTGTTGGGCAAGGTTTTCGAGCGCGCAACGGAGAGCCGAGCGAAAGTTCTTGCGCTCGTCAGCGCTCGATTCGCGACGGTACACTTTCCCGCGTTGAGCGGTTCCCGCCAGAGCAATTCCGAAAGCTACGTCCGCTAGAAATTTATCTTTGTCTGAGTTGGATTGAAGCGACATAACGACCAAAATCAGCCGGTTTGCGCGGCAGACTTGTTTAGTGAACCAGCAGCCCACGCAAACTCGGCTGCATTTTTTTGTTAACACGAGCGTTGCGATTTTGCGGCTCGGCGATTTTGCCGCCTGCCCGCGCCGCGTTGTTGCGAACACGGGAGAGCTTAACGAACAGGATTTGACGTGGCAATCGCGAAGCGTTTTTGACACGCTGGGACGCGGTAGAATCATCGCCAAAAACCAGTCCACACCAATTTCACTCAGATCAACCAGCAATGGTTCCAATTGGGATTCATCCGTGTGAATCTGTGAAATCTGTGGTCGAGAAATCGACTCACCAAACACCGAGCCAAACGCATGCGAATCAGGCAACGGAAAAACACTCAACAATCAGACTCACCAGCCGCCGAGAGATCATGACGATGAAGTGTGCGATTGGATCGTCACGCTGGTCACGCGCAGTATCAGTGTTAACTTAAATACTTATCCCGCCAGTAGCCGGGGATAAAGGTTTTATCACCCGCTGGCTTGAGTTTTATCGGCGCGCAGGTTCTTCTGCAAGGGTGGCGGGGGTGCGACCCTGGTAAGACACAAAACGGCCAGATACGTGGCCTTTCACTCCCTGTCAATGTCTCGTGGGAGGTGGATGCATGAGTGAATGTCATCGCGTTTTCAGGATCGCTCAAGGACTCCGGCACACCCGCATGGCAAAGACGGCAGGCAGTTCGAGCCTTTGAGGCGTACCGAGTTCTTGTGGCTCTGGAAACCGAGCGAGCCAGGGCAGTTGAAAAGTTGGTCATGACAATTGAGGGCAGGGAGGTACA
>JANOUN010001432.1:0-3092 GCA_031416875.1 Planctomycetota bacterium
AACGAAACCTCAATGGTGGCAACCGCATTTGCACGCAACGCAAAGACCGGAGCACTGCAGGCCATTCAGGATATCACCACGATCCCCGAGGGATATGAAGGCCAACAGAGCACCGCGGAATGCCTGTGTCATCCGAGCGGCAAATTTCTCTACGTCAGCAATCGCGGTCCGGATTCGATCACCGTCTATTCGATCAACCAGAAAACAGGCCTGCTGACATGGGTGGAGAATGAGCCGACGGGTGGCAAGGAACCCCGCAACTTCTTTATTGAACCCGGAGGCAAATGGCTGCTCGCCGAAAACCAGAACTCGGATTCGATCCATGTGTTCGCAGTCGACCAGGAAACCGGCGCATTAAAGCCGACGGGCGATTCGATCAAAGTCGGCAAGCCCGTGTGTATTCGCATGGTGCCGGCCAAATGATTGTGACCTGTCCGAATTGCAGGAAGACTTTGAAAGCTCCGGACGCTTGCGGGAGCCAGTCCGGGGTTTGTTGTACTCCGAGCGGCCGAAAATGAGTCCGGCGAGCGGAGCGGCGTGAGCCCTCCGGTACTTCGTTTTTGTACCGGCAAGCTGACGCATGCCGCTCGCCAATTGTCTCACTCATGACCGCGCGGAGTATAAGCGGTCTCATACGCATGGGACAGTGCCCCTCATCGAATCGGCCGCAGCACCGGTTCTGCCGGAGTCTGCGAACAGGCGGGTGGCAGGCTGTGAGCGTCACTGGCGGAATTGCTGGGTGTCCACAGATACTGCCAATGAGTCCATTCGGTCAGTGACTCATAGAACAGCACGGCGTCGCGGTCGGTGGGATAAATTCCCGCGGCCGTTGCTTCAATCCCTGGTAATGGTCGCACGACGCCCTTGCCGGACAAATCCACGGTCAGCTCTTTATCGAAGTCGCCATGTGGCCAGATGGCAAAGCCTGCGGCATTAATATCGTACGGCTGGAAGTTGATGAAATTTGTTTCCAGCTGCTCGCGGACCAGATCGATCCCGGACTTCCGATAGAATCCCTGGAGCGCATTCTGAAACGACTTGAGTTGTTCGGTCGACGCGAATCTCAGCCAGCCTGATTCCGCCACTGATGCCGCCACCCAGCCGCTCTGTTCCTGAAACAGCAATCGGACGGCCGGTGTGCCCAGGCGGCTGCACTTCAGTTCGACATAGAAGCTGTTGGACGCCGCATGAATACGTCCACACTGCAGACCAGTGTCCTTCCAGATCAGACACGATTTGAGCAGACTGATGAGCTCTCGTTCCACAAAACTGCGAATGGCTTTTTCGACATGTTCCAACTGATCACCACTTGCTCGCCGGGCACTGAAGCGACGGAATGATGCTTCCTGATGTTCCAGACGCCGCATTCGGCGAAACAGTTTTGGCAACGTGCCGGAGTGAAAACCTGGGCGCAGCAAGCGAGCGACCGTTTCTCCGTGACTGCCGACAGGCGCAGGCGTTAGGTGCTGCTGGCGATTCGCCTGATAGAGCCGCCAGTTTTCCTTCAACTCCCAGACAACGAACCCAAAAATTCCAGGCAGGAAGAAAATATTGAAACCAGTCACCATGCCGGCCAGCCAGCTTCCCATGTACGGTTCGAACAGCTTGAACATCCATTCGCTGAGCCCCGTGATAAAGGGGAAAAAGATCTTGTGTGCCACGGTCACGACAGGAAAGTGCTTCACGGGATGCAGCGTGGGTTCGATCAGCAGATTGACATAAATCCGAATCAGAAACGACACGAACGACCAGATCACTCCCAGAAATGCCTTTGCCACAATCGACAGCCAGCTCTCGTCACTGTGAAACCGCAGCCATTCATCGACGGCATACAGGAAGCGTTCGATAAAGTTCAGGACCATGCGGAACATGTCGATGATCCAGTCAATCACCGCCATGACCACTCGCGCACGCAACTTGTACCACGCATTGCCCACCCACTCGGCCGTCAGTTCCTGTGCATCCTGTCCCAGGCGGGAATTGAGGGCCATGCTCAACAGAACCGCGATGCTCCCGGTCCACCACCAATTCAGTGTTTCGCCAATCAATAACCAGGGAATTGCCTGAGTGCCAACCAGCGACACGATGGACGGCATCAAGACCAGTCGCCGGATGCGTACGAACGTCCTGTTTCGCAGCAGCAGTTGCACAAACGGAAGTCGCAGAATCTTCAATGGCAAATCGATCAGAATCATCCGCGTCCGTCGCCAGACTGAGGAGACGGCTCGAAAAAACCAGCGCCGAAACGGTACGACATGAATCAGAAATATCAGCAGAAAGCCGATGATCAGAATCCATGACAGCATTTCCAGCTGCCTTCCGACAACCTGATCCACGGCGTCGTCTGCGTTACGTGGCGTCACGGCGATGACTTCGCGGCCTTCCTTGACCGCCCTTTGATCGTTCAAATTCGCCCTCTCGACGAATTCATTCACCGCGTCAGGGACGGAATCCCGTTCGACATTTCCAACCGTTTTATCCTCCGCGTCTGCGGTTACCGTCTCATCCTTCGGATCACCGGAATTTGCTGAAGCCGATGATTTAGCCGTTGCTTTCGCAACCCTCCGGTTGAACAAATCGATGACATGGCTCACGCCCTCCACGATCACGACGGCCCCGCCGAACGGGATGATCAGAAACTGTGTCGCAAATCGCCCGACGCGCGTGCCGAAGAACAGGGAACTCGTGATCTGCAACCAGCGCAGATAGAATTCCCCGCGCCGATAGACGCCGTCCATCGCGACATCCAGCCGGTCATCGGCGCGCAGCAAATGGTCGCCCTGGTAGAGTTCCTTAAATTGGCTCAGGTCCGGCAGCTTGAGATCATTCTTACTGATCGCATCACGCAGGTAACCCATCGTCAGGTATCCACGGCTGGCGATGCAGTCCAGCGAATCCTCGACCAGCTTGTCGAAGGCCACCTGTTCCGGCACACTGGTCGGTTTGAATTCAACATCGAGCAGAGTCTGACTGAGGACCGGTCGCATCCGCGTTCGCATCTGGACTTCGGCCAGCCGAGCGGCATCGTGCAGCAGTTGCGTCAGCCGCTCGCGTTCAATGCCGCTCAGACGCACATACACCAATCGCGATGC
>JANOUN010001433.1:0-3237 GCA_031416875.1 Planctomycetota bacterium
CACGCATCCTGGTTCGGAATCTGCTTGCGAACGTGTGTCGCGCCGCGCACGCTGGCGGAAAACACTTTCCAGGGAGCCGGGGCATTCATCAAATTTCACCTCACGTACACCGTCCGATTCAGAATACGTCGCTGGGATCGACGGGTGTACCGCTGGCTGGAGGTGCCGGAACGGGAACATTTCCTGCCGCCGTTGCACTTCCTTGTACCTGGCTGTTCGGATTGGAAGCCGCCTTGAGCGGAACGGTGGAGGCCCATTTGATCATCTTCGCAAGATCGCTGGCGTGAGTGACTTGAATCGGCTTTCGTTCCGCGTTACCGATGAACTTTTGCAGGCAGGCGACATCGGCATCGTCGCCAATCGCGATCGCGATCCGAACGGCCTTGCTGCCCCAGGGCTGGTCCATCAGCGCCTTCAATCCACTGTTGAAATCATCGGTTGGCTGACCGTCGCTCAAGAGCACCAACACGGGCGGTAAACCACGCTCCGGCATATTTTCGGTCTTCAGAGCCTCGGCGACCAACTGCAGCGCCTTCCCCATATCAGTCGTGGCATCCGCCGTCAGATCGGTCCATTTGAAATCATGAATGTCAGTGGGCTGTGAGACATGCCATTGGGCTCCATCGGAGAACTTGATGGCCCGCACCATGACTTTCGCATTCGGATTCTCGTCAGCAACTTCACGCATGGGCTGAATCGCCTCGCGGATGCCGAAATTGAGGGCTTCAATTTTCTTGCCCGCCATTGAGCCAGAACAATCCGCGATCCAGATAAACTGCAGCGGACGCGCCGCCAAGGCACCACCAAAACGATTCGCCATGTGGACAACTCCAAAACGCCAAAACCAACCTGAACGCCGATTTCTAAGCCAGTTGATATGCTTCGCGCGGCCAGAAACGAGTCCGGCGAGTGGAGCGGCGTGATCCTTCCGGTATGTCGTTTTTGTACCGGCAAGCTGACGCATGCCGCTCGCCAATTCTCTCAATCATGACCGCGTCGAATATAAACGGGAAATCTGTTGCACTCTATCGCAACCGTCAGGTGGTTTCAATTCGCCCCCGTCATGAGGGCATCAAGTGCAACAAAGTGGCGTGGTCACGACACCATACGGAAACAACTGACACTGTCCAGCTACACAACCGCTTTGAATTCATACAACGAAAACACAAAGTGTACGAACAGGACAAAGAGTGTCGCCCACAAGATCGTGCGAGTCACGCCCTGGCTGATTTCTGCACCCGATAATTTTGGCGCGACACCGCAACGCCAGGAAATCATCGCGACACCCAGTCCGCAACAGACGAGTTTGGCGATGAGCCATTCGCTGCCTCGGTAAAACAGCGACGCGGGCTGCACCAGTTCTTTGTGAAAATGCGCATCCCAGAACGCGATCCCCAGATCCTGATGACTGATCAGAAACGCAAACGCGGCTGTCAGCGCCGCGACTGTGTAGCTCAACAACGCCAGGAACGGCGTGCCGACCAGAAACGCATACAAGATCGGCGTCCTCAATGAGCGTGCGGGATTCATGCCGATGGTCTTCATCGCATCCAGCTGATTTCCGTACACTTTGCTGCCAACATCCGCGGACACGGCTGCGCCGGAACGAGCGGCGATCAAAATCGTGGAAAGGATTGGCACAAGGAATCGGAACAGCGAAAAGCCGGTGGCATGGAGCAGATTTTCTGTCAATAACGGTTCTGCAAACTGACGAAACGGCAAATACCGAAACACAAAATCCTGCGCCACATAACCCAGAATCATGCCTGCGATCGCAATGTAGATACAGGCGGATGGACCTGCCACGAGACGCGTGTAATACAGCGTATAACGCAGTCCCCAGCGCCAACTTCGCCACAGTGGCAGCAGTGAAATCGGCAGTAACACGACTTCTTCGACGAGAATTCCCGATCGAGTCAGAAATGTCAGGCCTGCCTGTCTGATCCTTTCCTTCCACGAATGAACGATCACATCCGTCGCTGCGCGCGGAGGAGTGCCGAGGGCTGCGGGAAGACTGGACCATTCCGACTTCGGCAGTTCGACCAATCTGAGATGCGTATGATCGAGCAGGATAATTCGATCGGCAATTCGACTGAGCGTTTCGTAATCGTGAGTCACCAGGATCGACGTGCGTCGATACCGCTGCTGCGTTTCGCGAATCAGATCGGCGACCTGCTGCGCCGTTCTGGCATCCAGACCCGACGTCGGCTCGTCGTACAGCACAACGTCCGCATTCGGAGCGATGGCGCGGGCAATCGCGAGTCGCTGCTGCTGTCCGCCGCTCAGCACTGCCGTCGCGCGGTCGGTGGGAACTCGCAGATCCGCCAACAATGCGGCGGCACGCGACCTGGCATCTTTGTGGCGGATCTGAGCATGCTCCAGGGCGATCTGGACATTCTGCACGGGCGACAATTCGTCCAGCAGCGCGAAGTTCTGGAAGACCACCGAGACTGGATGCGAGGCATCCGAAACACCTCGTCGGTTTCCATCGGCCGCGACGAAAGAGATCTCACCGCTGTACTGAATTCCTGGATGTGCATCGTCAATCAGTCCAGCCAGGATCTTCAGCAGAACGGACTTGCCGACACCACTACAACCAAGTAACAAGACAATTTCACCGGCAGAAAATGTACAGGCAGCAGCATCCAGCAACGTGCGTTCGCCCGCCCGCACCGTCAGGTTGCGGATTTCAATGCTGGTACCGGTCGTCCCTGATTCCGCAGGCCTGCCGACGTCTGATTCTGGAGCGGGTTCTGCGCCTGGCATCACGGTTTCACCCGTTGCGGAGCTGATAATGTTTCCGGGGCCGTCAGCGTGAGGGGACTTTGTGCCGTGCCTTGAAATTCGATCGGAAACTCCATGGATTCTTTCGCAATGAAAATCGGCAAATCGTCCTTTGAGTGACTGCTGTTCTCGCCTGGTTTGAGATGACCTGTCCCGAGTGGAACAACCACCAGCCACCGGCGATCCTTGAGCAGGATCTGACTCCGCAGCACACGCGAAAACTCCGGCGTGACACCGTGTTCGCGGTTGCCGAAAATCGCATCACCGATTGCCCGCGCTGTCGGCTCGAAACGCACGTTCGCGACCTGCAGCGCATTCTGAACCTCGGCACTTTTCCAATAATCCTGCAGCGAGGTTTTGAGGTTTTCGTTCTGCGAAATCGATTCCTGCACGACGCTCCAGATAATTGCCTGCAGCTCAGGATCAGACGAAACTTTCCGCAGGTTTTCACGA
>JANOUN010001434.1:0-5367 GCA_031416875.1 Planctomycetota bacterium
GGGCGATGCGAGCAGTTCATCAGCGACCTTTTCCATCGCGACCGCGGTCTCCACCGGATCGTTAAAGAACTGGTCCTGCTGTTCGATCGTCGGAGGCACGCCGACGAGATCGAAGTACAGCCGTCGCAGCAGTACTCGGCGATCTGCATCCGGTGCCGGGGCAATTCCCGCCTCTTCCATTTTTGCCAGCAGGAACCGATCAGTGTCACTCGCGGGCCAATCGGTCTGCTTCACTTCGGGGACAGCGGGACGTTCAATCTTCTTCCATGCCCAGTGCGATGCAATTCGTTCCTGCAGTGGAAACGCGGCCTTTGGTTTCTCGACGGTTGCGGGTGCGCCGTCATCCGGCCAAACTGCACCATCGGCGATCCATTGCCTCAGGATTTCGATTTCTTCATCGGGCATCCGACTGCGAGGCGGCATTTCGAAGCCTTCGTACCGCACGGCCTGCATGAGCAGACTTTCGTCGGGCTTCTCCGGAACAACCGCAGGCCCGGTTTCACCGCCTGCCAGCATGGTCGCTCGGGAACTGAGTTTCAGATCGCCCTTCGCTTCACTGTCCGGCCCGTGGCATTCGAAACATCGCGATTCCAGCAGCGGGAGCACCTTCTCGCGAAAAAACGTCGCTTTGGCGTCGTCGGTTTCGGCCTTCGTCGGTTCATCGATCGCAGCGGCGACCGAAGACGCATCGCTGCAAAATAGCCACCATGTCAGCAGAATTCCGCTGCAACAAACAAGTGACGTAGCCAAACTGAAACGGCGAGGTAGGAGCATTCTCAGAACCTGCTTTGAGAGCGGGTGGGGGGTGATGTGCGGACAATGCATTGTCGCGTTGTGGTGGGTGCAATTGCAATGGTGCGTCGCGCACGCGAAATGCGATTCAAGTAGCCTGGACATTCTTGTCCGAGTCCTCACCGAGACGCATCCCATCGACAATGGATGTGTGAATTGCACGATTCTTGGCTTCGACTACGTATCCTGGTCAGGCGACGGACATGAATGTCCATCCTACATTGATCCTGCCATTGACCAAAACGCCGATTTCCAGCAAGATCCGCAGCTTCTATCTCATCGGCAGCGAAAACTGCCGGAAAACTCAACGTCTCTCGAATCTCAAAAGAGCCCCCGGACCGCATTCTTGCTGCGGTCAAGGCTCGTATTGGCTAACGTGTGTTCATGACCGCAGGCGCAAAACCGGACCGCTTCGAACTCGCTCGACTGGAGAAGCTGGAGAAAATTCAGTCTCTGGGACATGATCCGTGGGGGCAGCGTTTCGACAACCACGAAGCCATTTCCGGTGTGCGAGACCGTTGTCCGGCTGAATCCGGGGTTGATGGCGACACGGTTCGGGTCGCAGGCCGCATTCGTGGTCGCCGCAAAGCCGGCAAGCTCCGATTTATCGACTTGCAGGATCAAACGGGACGGATTCAGCTGCTGTTTTCGCGCGGTGAGCTGACTGAAGCGCAATGGGAGCTGATGAGCGCACTGGACGACGGCGACATCATTGGCATCGACGGCGTACTGCGTCGTACGAACACGGGTGAAGTCTCCGTGTTTGTGAAAGAGCTCACAGTACTGTGCAAATCGCTCACGCAGCCGCCGGAGAAGTTCCATGGCCTGAAAGATGAAGAGACACTGGTTCGTCAGCGCTATCTGGATCTCATTTACACGGACGGCGCACTGGACCGCCTGTTGCAGCGGTCGAAAATCATCGATTCAGTCCGCCAGACATTGCGAGGCCGGAATTTCTACGAAGTCGAAACACCCGTGCTGCACGCGATTGCCGGCGGAGCTGCCGCACGTCCGTTTGTGACGCACCATAATGCGCTCGACATGGAACTGTACCTTCGAATCGCGCTGGAACTGCATCTGAAGCGATTGATGGTGGGCGGGATTGAACGAGTCTATGAAATCGGCCGAGTGTTCAGAAATGAAGGCGTCGATGCGACTCACAATCCTGAATTCACCATGATTGAGATCTATCAGGCGTACGGCAATTACGAATCCATGATGGACCTGACGGAACAGATCGTCGTCGATGCGGCGAAAACCATCAGCAGCACGCTGCAATTGCCATGGGGCGAAGACGGTGACATGATCGACTTCACTGCTCCGTGGCCTCGCCGAAAGTACGCCGATCTGTTTCGCGAGTACGCGGGCTGCGATCTGCAGGATGCCGCAGCCGTCGCAACCGTGGCGAAGAAATTCGGCATTGAAACAAACGGCGTTCATCCGGACGTGATTGTGAACGAAGTGTTCGAAAAGACAGTGGAAGACCATCTGCAAGGGCCGGTCTTCGTCATTGACTATCCGGCGTCGATTTGTCCGCTGACCAAACGCAGCCAGTCTGATCCGGCGATTGCTGAGCGATTCGAGCTGTACATTCGCGGCATGGAGTTGGCGAATGCGTATACGGAACTGAACGATCCTCGCCTGCAGGAAGAACTCTTCCAGACTCAACTGGCGGGGTTGGCGGCTGACGATTCCATGGCGAAAATGGATCATGACTTTGTCAGAGCGTTGAAAGTCGGTATGCCGCCTGCCGGTGGTCTGGGGATCGGCATTGACCGGCTGGTGATGCTACTGACAAACAGCCGCGCGATCAAAGACGTAATCTTCTTCCCGCTGACGCGGCATGAAGACGCTGAACTGATCCCGCCTGGGACGAAAAAAACTGAACCCGCTGTAATATGAACTCAATTTGAGATTACAGATTTGGAATCTCAAATCTTTAGACCCGCAATGGAGTGCGTTCGATGTACAAGCTGCTGCTGTGTGTTCGATATTTGCGAACTCGCTACATCGCGCTGGCCAGTATCATCAGTGTGATGCTGGGTGTCGCCACGATGATCGTCGTCAACAGCGTGATGGCGGGTTTCACTTCTGAGATGCGTGATCGTCTGCATAATTTTCTGGCAGACATCGTCATTGAATCCCGCACGATGGAAGGCATTGATGATACTGACCGGCAGTTGGCCGCTGTCGAGGCGGCTGCAGGAGAATACATCGCGGCCATGACACCCACGATCGACGTGCCGGGTATGATCATGTTTCGTGATCCGTACAATGACAAGATGATCACGACCCAGGTGATGATTCAGGGAATCGATCCTGAAACCAAAGGCCTCGTCGGGCCGCTGCGAGACTATCTCTCCAGCTACAATCCGGAGATCGAAGACGGCGTTGTGATTCGTGAAGCACTCCGCAGCCGTGCAGAACCGCTCAGTTGGGAGCTGACAGCATCCGCAGCGCGTTACAGGGAAGAAATGAAACAGCAAGAAGCATTGGAAATCCGCGGTGCATTCGAAGACAACGCGCCTCCGGTCAAAAGCGAGTCCCCTGACTTTGATCGCGGCGACTCCAGCACGGACGCCGCTGCCGCAGACCAAACGCAGCTGCCACCGGACGCCTTTCTTCAGGACCCACTGCTGAATCAGCCTGAATCTCAGATAAACACGGGGGCATATCCTGCGCGTGTTTATCTGGGCGAGGGAATCGTGAGTTTTCAGGCTCAGGATCCCGACACCGGCAAGCTGCACAAGGTGATGCTGGTGCAACCTGGCGACGATATCGTCCTCAGTACCTACACTGTTGGCCGACCGCCCGAAATCATGAAGATGAATGCCACGGTTGTCGATTCGTTCCGCAGTGGCATGAACGAATACGATACAAGCATCGTGCTGATGAATATCAAGGAGCTGCAGAAGAATCGTGGTATGCATCTGGACGACGCGATCACATCCATCCACATTCGCCTGAAGAATTACGACGACGCTCCGAAAGCAATTGCCGCGCTGCAGGGAGCTTTTCCTCCGGGCATGGTGACCATCAAAACGTGGGAAGAAAAACAGGGGCTGCTGCTGTCCGCAGTCGCAGTGGAAACTGCCATTCTGAACGTGCTGCTGTTCCTGATCATCACGGTGGCAGGCTTCGGCATCCTCGCAATCTTCTACATGATCGTCGTGGAGAAGACCCGCGATATCGGAATCCTGAAGTCGCTCGGAGCCAGTTCCAACGGAGTGATGTCTATCTTTCTGTTTTACGGTCTGGGACTTGGCATCGTGGGCAGTTCCGCCGGTGTGGTCATGGGACTGTTATTTGTGCGGTATATCAATCAGATCGAAGATGGTCTGAGCTGGGTGACGGGGCGGAAAGTTTTCGACGAAAAGATCTACTACTTTTTTGAGATTCCCACATACGTCAATCCTGTCATGGTCTTGTCGGTCGCGCTGGGTGCCATTGGGATTGCGGTCCTTGCGAGTATCCTTCCTGCCCGTCGCGCTGCCCGGCTGCATCCTGTGCGGGCGCTCCGGTTTGAATAGAATGAGCGGATTGGCGCGAGCGGTCTGTTGATTTAATGTGGGATAAGCTTCCAGCTTGTCAAGAGTTTCAAAAAGAAGTGTGCTTTCTTCGGGTGACGGCAAGCTGGAAGCTTACCCCACGCGGACATGCGGACTAACTCAACAACCTGCTAGCCACCGGTCACTGTGACGAATGCAGCGAATGTCACCAAGGGCTAGCGCCCTTTCGCTCACAAAAACATGCCCCAACTTTGTTTGAAACACAACGCCATGGCTGAGACCATCAAAATGACCAGGCCACTGATTTCCGCTGAAGCAATTTCCAAGTCGTATTTCAAAGGCCAGCATAAGATTCCCGTGCTTCAGGGAGCTGGATTGAAAGCCAATCGCGGCGAGTTCATTTCCGTGATCGGGCAAAGCGGGTCCGGGAAGAGTACTCTGCTGCATGTGATGGGCCTGCTGGATTCTCCGGATATCGGGGAAGTCATTCTGGACGGCAACCGCATCGACAACCTGAATCAGTCGGCCCGCGACCAGCTGCGAAATCACGTTTTTGGATTCATCTTCCAGTTCTATCATCTGTTGCCGGAACTTTCGCTGCTCGAAAACGTCATGACGCCGCTCATGATTCGGCACTCCATCTTCAGTTACTGGGCGAAGCGCAAAGAAATTCGCGACGCGGCGATGGACATTATCAATCAGGTGGGCCTTGGTCACCGCATTAAACATCGGCCGTCTGAACTGTCCGGCGGCGAAATGCAGCGCGGAGCCATTGCCCGTGCGCTGGTGGGCAGGCCGGAGATTCTGCTGGCCGATGAACCCACAGGAAATCTGGACGCTGTCACCGGCAGTGGGATCATGGAACTGCTGAATTCGCTCAATGAGAATCAGAAACTCACGATTGTGATGGTGACTCACGACGAAGCCATCGCCGCGCAGGCTCATCGCACGGTCAGGCTGGCCGAAGGCCGCATTCAGCTTCTCGGCCGCGAAGAGGCCGCCTGAAGCGCCGACAGAAATCGCGTAACTTCGGTTAAGAGCCTTTGCGAAATCCGGTTGGGCTTGG
>JANOUN010001435.1:0-4621 GCA_031416875.1 Planctomycetota bacterium
GTTCCTGGAGGCAGGTGTCGATGACTGCCTGAAAGTCAGTATATACCTCACGCGGCCACGAATGACACATTTTCGAGATTCTGGAAAGCGGCAGATCCGGGGGGCGTTCAGGCTGTCCGTTACTTATTTCCGTGCGATTCATTCGGTAGTCCACATACGGTTGTCTCCCTGCGTCCCATGAAATGCGACAACCGAATGGGGACAACCGAATGGGGACAAAATAGCCGGAAACACTTCCGTACAAAAACCGGGTGCTATACCTCACGCGGTTGGCATTGGCTCGTTTAACCGCGTGCGCAGCGGGCCGCGTTTGTTCTATTTGAAATTTCGTATTTGAGATTTGAGATTTGAAATACGAAGCGCGGGGCGTTGCCCACGCCGTTAAACGAATGTGCCATCCTCAACCCCGTGCGGTATAGCTTTTGACTCAAAGCCCATCCAACATGCTCCCGACAACGCTGCGGAAAGCCGACACATCACCGGTACTCGCCTTGATCGCCGCTGTCTGGATCAGTGGCTTCCTGTGGTTCTTCTTCAGGAGTTCAATCGACGATCCTGATCTGCCGCGCACTGCACTCTGGTCAATGATGGCTGACGAAGTCCTCGGACTCAGCGACGCGCCTTCCGGTCCCGCAGGAACTGTGCCGCAATCCGGGATCAGGTACTTGTCACAGCGGCTTCCGCTGTTCTCGTGGGCAGCAGTGATTCTTGTTCTCGCGGCCGTACATGGTGACGCAATCTGTGTGCTGACGCTGCGTCGGTGTCGCTTGTTCTGGACGGAAGGAGTGGTAATTCGATTGGGTACAGGGCTGGGAATCCTCTCCACTGTCACTCTGTGCTGTGGCCTTGCCGGACATCTTACCTGGTTGGCGATCGTTGTACCGGCACTTTTCAGCCTTGCCGTGTCCTGCTTCATCCGCTGGAAGTCGAGAACCGAATCGCCGGTTCCACTCACGCAGGTTCCGGAAGCACAACGCTCATCGCGCATCATCAGGATACTAACGCTGATGGTCATCGTGCCTTTCGGCGTGTATCTGCTCCTGGGAGCCGTCTCGCCACCGACTGACTTCGATGTCCGCGAATACCATCTGCAGGGACCAAAGGAATGGTTTCAGCAGGGACAGATCATCTTTCTGCCGCACAACGTTTACACCAGCTTTCCGTTTCTCACTGAGATGCTCAGCCAGACAGGCATGATCTTTGCCGCCGACTGGTGGCACGGCGCGCTGGTTGGCCAGATCGTCCTGTCCAGCTTTCAGATTCTCAGTACGTTGACCATCTTCAGCATTGCCCGCCGCTGGATCAACATAGATTCCGCATGGCTCGCCGTGCTGATTTTCCTGACCACTCCCTGGACGCTGCGCATCTCACTGATCGCCTACGCCGAAGGCGCGCTGACGTTTTATCTGATCGCCGCCACGATGTGTGCGCTGCTGGTGCGGCAGATTCCGGGGCGAGTCATCGGGGTCTCGATCATCGCAGGAATCCTGGCCGGCGCGTCCATGGCGTCGAAGTACACAGGACTCATCTCCGTCATCCTGCCGACCGCTGCCTTGATCGCGGTCCAGTTCAGGAAGTCCCGGAAAGCATCAACGATTGACTCTGGGCCGGAGCTGCATGCTGCCCATGGCTGGCGACCATTGCTGATGCCGGCAGCGGCGTTCAGTCTCGGAGTTGCCGCGATGATCGCACCATGGCTGCTGAAGAACCTCATTGACACCGGCAATCCCGTCTATCCACTGGCGTACAGTATCTTTGGCGGCAGCGAATGGTCGCCAGAAATGGACGCGCGCTGGAAACCAGCTCACGCAGCGTCGGAACATCACCTCAGTCGCATCCCGGAACATATTCTCGGTGCCGCCGTTTACAACACATGGACCAGCGGCCTGCTCTTTGCGCTTGCCGTCCCGTCTGTATTCCTGTGGCGCAGCGTTAAGACGATACCCGTGATTCTGTGTCTTATCGCCTGGGGATTCGCGACATGGTGGGCGCTCACGCATCGGATCGATCGATTCTGGATTCCATTGATACCGCTGCTGAGCCTCGCGGCCGGAGCCTCGCGGCTCATTTCCCCATCGAAGATCTGGAAGTCGTTCCTTTTGACTGTAATCGTCGTTGTCACAATCTTCAACGTCCGCTTCTGCGGACTTGCGCTGGTCGGATTTCATGTCGGACTCATGGATCTTGATGCCGCTCGGCAAACGACGATCCGCACTGATATCCGCTATCTGAATGAATCTCTGCCGGCGAATGCCAGGGTTCTGATGGTCGGAGAAGCCGAAGTCTTCGACGCCACGTTTCCCCTGGCCTACAACACAGTCTTCGATGACTGCCTGTTTGAATCATGGACGACGCTTCCCGATGACAATCAACGCCCTGTTAACGAACGCCGCATGTTGCCTCCCCAGTTGACTCTTCAGACGCTGCATGAACACCGCATCACTCATATCTTGGTTAACTGGGGAGCCGTTCTCCGCTATCGCATGACCTACGGCTACACCGAGTACGTCGATCCCGCTCGTTTTCACCAACTCCTGGATGATGGCATCCTGCGTTCTCGCAAAGTTCTGCTTCAGCAGCCCTTGAGCAAATTATCCAAAGACGAACAAGCGATGGCAAATTCCTGGCGAGGTATTGAGCAGTTACTCAGCGACGACTCATTTTTTTCGGTGGTGGAGTTGTACGACGTCACACCGCCAGAGTGATGTCTCCGGGAGACATGTGCGGCCTTCTTTGAAAAGGATGCACAGATTGTGATCCGAAAACCGTCGTGTTATACCCCGCGCGGGTGCGACTTCCACTAACCCGAAGCGCAAGCGAGGCCCTGTTACCCCCAGCCTCGCTTGCGCTTCGGGTTGGTGTGGCGGCTTCACCGAATGTGTCATTGCTGTCCGCTCGGAGTATAACATCTCTGGTTCATCAACGAATCGTGTGCGCGAGTTCGCTCGGAATCAGATTTTGTTATTTGTTGGTTTTCGCGGTGCTTCGTGTGATTCACCGCGAAGCGGTTCAAGTTCTGCCTAAAATCAGTACTTGACGCACCATCAGGAGCGGTTCGAACAGTGACTCTGCGGCAGTAGAAGGTCGGTGATGCATGGCGAGTCGAGACCACATTCGGTCAGCAGGAAACGCCAATCCCCCAAATCTCTACAGGTACTGACGAAAAATGGACGGCTTCGCTCGCGAGGGCCGTATTTTTTTTAAATCTTTCCAATCGCATTGGCATTTTGCCTTGATCAATCATGAATTTCACGTGAAGATCCGAAAGTTGCGATATTCCGTTTACAATACTGTAGCTGTTTACACAATTTTACGGGAGGGTCTGCTTATGAACTATTTCAATCGTCTTAGACGGGGTTTCACGCTCATCGAATTGCTGGTCGTGATCGCCATTATTGCAATTTTGATTGCGCTTCTACTGCCTGCCGTGCAACAGGCTCGGGAGGCAGCTCGGCGGACACAGTGCAAGAACAACTTGAAGCAGATCGGCGTGGCCCTGCACAACTACCACGACGTGCATTCGGTGTTCCCGCAGGGAAAAGTTATTGACAGGGACGTGAGATACAATGGCTGCCCGCCATGGGTTAACGGTTCAGGATTCAGCTGGCGTGTGATGATCCTTCCAATGATCGAACAGTCCGCGCTTTACAACACAAATGTTCTGCCTCATTCGGGCATATACACGTGCAGCATATTTGCAAATGGTGCCGCTGAGCGACTTGCCTTACTCCGAACAACGCTGCCCGCTTATCTTTGTCCAAGCGATGCCACGCTCTTCGTGGGACGCGAGAGACCGACAAATTACCCGGGCGTCGGAGGCGGTCACAAAAACAGCCACGGTGATAGGGATCGCCAGGAACGGCAGGGAATCTTGACGTTTCGTGGTGCCAGCATGCGAGATATCGCGGATGGGACAAGTAACACGGCCATGGTCGGAGAGGTACATCGTGGCGTGCTGTTCAACCGTTATAGCGGCGGCCCCGATAATATCACGGGCCAGCGATGCAAGTGGTGGGCTGCTGAATCCGGCTTCTGCGCAGCAGACACTTGGTTTCCGCCAAATGCCGCTAACCCCACCAAAGGCAACAATAAAGGTATGACGGCCCCTCAGGAAGGTGCCGCGAATGACGCGGGTTGTCTGAGCGGACAGGGTCCTTGTGCCGACCAGGTGTCTTGGGTTGATGACGTGGCAAACAACATGCCAGGAGCTCGAGGTCTGTCCAGTGCACATACGGGTGGTGCTCAGGTTTTGCTTGGTGATGGGAGTGTTCGCTTTGTTTCCGACAACATCTCCATTGACATTTGGAGGGGCGTTGGCACCATGAGTAATGGTGAGATCCTCGGCGAATGGTAAGTAACTTAATAGTTGTTCAGGGGTAAGTATTTTGAGACCCGGTGCCTTCGGACACCGGGTCTCTCTTTGTTAATCAATGTCCCGCTTGGTTGCTGGTATTGTGATCTTGGTGACATTTCGAAAGTTCAATTTCTCTGACCCTACCGGATTCTACGTGTGTGTTTACGGGAAAGTCATTCGTTTAACGGCAATGTAGGCCGGACCAAACAAACGCGATAAACGCCGGAACTGCATTCGCTAACCAATCCTGCGATCACCAACAGTCTG
>JANOUN010001436.1:0-1816 GCA_031416875.1 Planctomycetota bacterium
GCAGTCTGCGACTTCGACCTGACCCCCAAGTCATCAATCCACTCTACTTGTTTGATCACTTGGGAACACCAGCGGCTGTTGGGGACATAACTAATCGTGCAAAGGGTTCCACCATGCTCAACCTGAGTGCGTCGGCACTGAAGCCGGTACCTGTTCTTGTTCCTTCGCGCACTTTGCAAGAAATGTACGCCGACCAAGTTGAACAGGTCCGTGAGATAGTTGAAGTTCTTGATGAACAAAACCAAAAACTCCGTACCGCCCGCGACCTGCTGCTGCCGCGCCTGATGAGTGGAGAACTGACGGCGTGACTTATTCTTTCAAGCAACACATCGTGCCGGAGTAACCCATGATTACCGAGTTGAAACTGGAAAATTGGAAGAGTTACGAGAGAGCGTCGATCCATATTGACCCCTTGTCGGTGCTTGTGGGGACCAATGCCAGCGGCAAATCGAATGCACTTGATGCGCTGTTATTGCTCAATCGAGTGGCGTCTGGAGCCATGCTCACGTCCGCTTTGAAGGGCGATGGCACGCAAGCACCGCTGCGCGGTGGTGTGGAATGGGCGGCAAGGCAACCGGGTTCGATATTCGCACTGGCTGTGGTGTGCCGAGCTGACGAACTGACGGACTATGAATACCGGCTAGAAGGGCAGATCACCGAGAGTCGTTGCGACCTGTATTCGGAGCAACTCTCCCGCACCAAATTCCGCCTGGGTAAAGACGGGCTGAGGAAATCGCCGGCCGGCCACATCAAACTGCTACGCACGGATACCTGTGTAGAGAATTCGCCCACCATCATTGCTCGGCTGTATAACGAAAAACAAGGGACGCCGCGCCAACTCAGCCGGGCACATGCCGTGTTGTTTCAACTGGTGGGACAGAAGCTGCGGCAAGAAATTCAAGATGGCGTTCAAACGGTCATTTCAGCGCTTCGCGACATTTTCATTCTCGACCCTATCCCCTCACATATGCGGCGTTTCTCGCCCTTGTCTGACAGGCTGGAGTCCGATGCATGGAACGTGGCCGGTGTATTGGCGGCACTGCCCAAAGAGAAACAAAAGGAAATCGAAGCCGTTCTGACCCAGTACGCCAGCCAATTACCCGAACGGGATATTCGCCGCGTTTATGCAGAGACGGTCGGGAAGTTCAACTCGGACGCCATGTTGTATTGCGAAGAGCACTGGCTGGATCAGGGCCCGCCGCCCACGGTCGATGCCCGCGGCATGTCAGACGGCACCTTGCGCTTTCTGGCCATATTGACGGCACTGCTGACGCGCCCCAAGGACAGTCTGCTGGTGATCGAAGAAGTCGACAACGGCTTGCATCCTTCACGGGCGCAATTGTTGTTGGACATGTTGAAGGCCGTTGGCGCTGAACGAGGCGTGGATGTGCTGGTCACGACACACAACCCCGCCCTGCTGGATGCCATGGGCACCCAGATGCTCCCCTTCATCACGGTCGCCAACCGGGACCCCGCCACGGGCCACAGTGTTTTGACATTGCTGGAGGACATCGCACAGTTGCCCAAGTTGTTGGCACAAGGCCCAATTGGAAGACTTTCAAGCCAAGGCTTGATCGAAAAAAGCATTGCCGCTGAGCAGACGGCTGCTGCGCAAGCGGAGTTGCATTTTGAGTAAGCGTGTCCTTATTTTGGACACCTCGGTGCTTTGCTGTTGGCTGCAAGTGCCGGGCAAAGAGGAAGCAGGACCGACCACTGATCGCTGGGACTACGCCCGCATCAACAAACTGCTGGAGCAGGAAAAGGCGAAGAACAGCACTTTCGTTTTGCCCATCGCCACCTTGATCGAAACAGGCAA
>JANOUN010001437.1:0-6911 GCA_031416875.1 Planctomycetota bacterium
GGTGAGTCCATTCAAATCGGGATTCAACAAATTGATTGACCACAGAGGACTTGGCGCGGGCTTTTCCCGCAACTCAAGGAAGAGCGTGAAAGAGTTTTTAACCGCGGATTTCGCGGATTTCACAGATAAACACACTGTGACTCATCCGTATTATCCGTGGCATCCGCGGTCAAATGACTCAGAGCACGCTCGTCCACGTATGTGCTTCAAGTTTTGCAGCCTGATGTTTTCCGCCACGGAGCGACGGGGCACATTTCAACCGCGTTTGATGACACCCTTCTGGAGTTCTTCCACAACTTTTGCCAGTACCGCAGCGTCTTTGGTTTCCATCACGTGCGCAATGCGACTGGCGGGTAACTTCATGCGAGTCATCAACTCTTCAGCGGACTCCCACATTTTGGCCTGCTTTTTGGGAGGTGCCAGATACAGATTCGTGACCAGTTCGCTCAGGCGCTGTTCGTCGATCTGATCTTTGTTGTCGTAGTATCGCTTTATGACTTTTTGCTGAAATGCACTGTAGTTTCGGTCGGTCATCGTCAGTAACCTGAGGTAGGAAAGAAAAACGTGAGGGGCGAATTTTAGCGAACCACAGCCATCATCGGAACCTCGATTCCAGCTGTGTTTCGTGCGGGAAACGAAGCATGAATCTTTACGACGGACAAGAATGTCCATCCTACATTCATGCACTGCGCTTGTAGAACGGCAGGGCGACGATTGTGGCAGGGACGAGCGTGCCTCGAAGGTTCACTTGCACGGTCGTGCCCAGCGACGACGAAGCGACCGGAACGTAGGCCATCGCAATGACTTTCTGCAGCGTCGGCGAAAACGTGCCGGACGTCACTTTGCCGACATCCTGCCCGTTGATCTGAACGGGCGATTCTTCACGAGCAATGCGGCGACCTTCGAGCAACAGACCGACGCGAGCCATTTTCAGACCCTGACTCCTGATCGATTCCAATGCCGCCTTGCCGGGGTAATCGGGTTTTTTGAACTTTACGGCGAATTCAAGACCTGCCGTGAGCGGATCGATGGTCTCATTCAATTCATGCCCATACAACGGCATCGCCGATTCCATGCGCAGCGTATCCCGACAGCCAAGACCCGCCGGCACGATGCCATATTTCGCTCCGTGTTCGAGCAGCGTCAGCCAGATTTGTTCCGCATCGGCAGCAGGCATGACGAGTTCAAAGCCATCTTCACCCGTGTAGCCGGTGCGCGAAACGACCCCGCTGGTTCCAAGGTATTGCATTTCCGTCGCCGAATAATACTTCATCGCTGTCAGTTCGAGTTTGGTTGCTTCATTCAGCAGCGCCAGCGCATGCGGCCCCTGCACGGCAATCATGCCGGTGGTCAGGGTGCAGTCGTTGAAATCAACGGCCGCGAACCCTGCACAATGTTTCAACCAGCTGACAATCTTTTCGCGGTTCGAGGCATTGACGACCAGTTCCCATCGGTCGGGCAGGCGATAGACCAGCACATCGTCGAGGATTCCTCCGTCTTTGCCGCAGATCAGGGAGTACCGCACATCGCCGACTTTGAGTTTTTCCGTATCGTTGGTCAACACACCGTTCAGGAATGCCTGACTGGGATCGCCACGAAACTGCAGCCGGCCCATGTGCGAAATGTCAAACAGTCCGACAGCAGTTCGCACAGCATTGTGTTCTTCGACAATCGAGGAATACTGCACAGGCATTTCCCAGCCTGCAAAATTGACCATCCGGCCATGATGTGCGTGATGCCATTGATTGAGGGGTGTCGTATTCATGGGGAGAAGTGTATTCTGCTCAGATGCTGCGATCAAACGCCGTCTGTTTTTCAGGATTCTTCCCGTGACAGCATCCGTGCTCCTTCGAACCGTGGTCTTGATTTTCATCGGCGCTGGAACAGTGGTTGCAGCCGATCGTTCAGTGCCGACAGTCGATGGCTGGCCAGGGACGCTGATTCTCGCTGGTGGCGGCAGCGTTCCGGAGGACGTCACAAACGCACTCAAGGAGTCCGTGAAAGAAGGGGGATCACTGGTCGTGATCGCCGAGGCGGCATCCGATCCAAATGAAGCAGCAGAGTCCTCGACGAAGTGGCTGGCCGAGTCCGAGATTTCAAACGTCGTTGTTGTCGATCCGTCGCTCGCTGAAAGTGAACGCGGCTTGATGACGGTAGCGGCGATTGACACAGCATCGGCTGTCTGGATTTGCGGGGGGCAGCAGTCGAGGCTGGTAAAAACATTCGCGGGGTCCGGAGTTGAGGAAGCGCTGCAGAGACTGCTGCAGCGAGGCGGTACGGTGGGAGGAGCGTCTGCCGGGGCGGCCATCATGTCCAGGGTGATGATTGCGTCCGGCAAAGAACAGCCGGAGATGTCCGAAGGATGGGATCTGTTGCAAGGGGCGATTGTGGATCAGCACTTCACCAGTCGAAACCGTCTTGCTCGACTGCAGATCGCTGTCGGAATGCATCCGGAGTGTTTGGGCATCGGGATTGATGAAGGAAGTGCAGTCTTCATCCAGGGACGTCATCTGCGTGTCACGGGGCTCGACAGCGCGTCGGTCGTGCTTGCGAAGACGGACTATCGAGACGCCGAAGTCCTTCGGTTGGCGGCAGGCGAGGTTGCGGACCTGACTCAGCTGCGGCGTGCCGCCCGTCAGCGGGCATCACGAGTTGATCCAGGCGAACCTCAATATGGCAGTCCGGAAGTTCGATCCGGGTCGCTCGTGATTGTGGGTGGTGGTGCCATGACGGAAGACGTCGTTCAGCGTTTCGTGGAACTCGCTGGAGGAGAATCTGCCAACATTGTAGTGCTGCCAACGGCTGGATCTCGCGGGGATACGAGTCCGCAGGCCCCCGGGTTTTTGAAAAAAGAAAGCGTTGCCAACATCACGGTGTTGACTCAGCGCGGTCCTGATGAAGTTGCCAGTGACGAATTCCGATCGGCGCTCAAATCCGCGACGGGGATCTGGTTCGGCGGCGGCCGGCAGTGGAATTTCGTGGATGCGTACGAAGGGACCGAGGCCATTGAACTGTTCCGAGACGTGCTGCGACGCGGCGGAGTCATCGGTGGCAGTTCGGCTGGCGCAACGATTCAGGGGGAATTTCTGGTGCGAGGACATCCTCTGGGAAACTCGGTCATGACGGCCGAAGGCTATGAACGGGGGTTTGCATTTCTTCCAGGGATTGCCATTGATCAGCATTTCTCACAGCGGGGTCGACTTCCGGATTTGCTGCCCGTTATTCAGCGTCATCCCAAAATGCTGGGTGTTGGAATCGACGAAGGCACGGCCATCGTTGTGACGGGCACAAAGGTGGAAGTGATCGGGCAACACTCCGCTCACTTTGTTTCGGCAAAGCAGTTGATGTCCATTCCGGCTGAACAGGAACTGCCTTCCACTGCTGAAGAAGCAGCGAAGTTGTATGTTTCCGTCAAGACAGGAGAATCCGCGGACTTGAACGTGTTCTCGCAATAGTCATCGTCAGCCTGATTTCACGCATCGTTTTGCCGGTGAGATGACGTAAACGAATCTTTGGCGGCAGCGTCTTGTATCCGTAGGCTGACGCCCGACGGCTCGCCGGTACGCAGCAAAAAAATAACAACATGTTTCGCCTCTCCTGGATTTCCATTGTTTCATTCTTCGCTGCGTTACTGCTGTCGTCGATGCTGGTGGATCATGGCACTGTAGAAGGGCAGCCACGTGGACCCGGCCTGACGATCGATGAATCTTTCAACATCCAGCAGGGTGTGTATCTTGTTGATGCGCTGGGACAGCACGGGCCGTTGGTTTTTTCGCCGTCCGGAGCAACGGAAGTTTTCGGTTCGCCGGAATATCTTCCCGACCATCCACCCCTGGGCCGCGTCGTGCTGGGTGTCGCGCACTATCTGACTTCCTGGTGTATCTCCGGGGCGGAATCGACGGGCTACCACGTTCCTGCGGCTCGACTGGGATCCTGCTTTGCCTTTGCGATGATGGTGCTGTTGCTCACCGAATTCTGTCAGAGACGATACGGCTGGGCGTCAGCGGTGTGCGCTGCAATTCTGATGATCAGCACGCCCGGTTTGATTGGACATGCCAGACTGGCCGCATTGGAATCGGCGACGAATCTGGCATGGGTCGCGGCGCTATTACCGCTCCTGGCATGGTGGACCGATTCACGCCCGCCGTCTGCGCTGCGCGCATGCATCTCGGGCGGATTGTGGGGACTCCTTCTGTTGACAAAGGTGCAGGGTGTTCTGTTGCCACCGATTGTCATCCTGTGGACTGTGTGGCAGTTTCGCTGGCACGGTCTCCGGCCGCTCATTTGGTGGACTCTTTGCGGCAGCGCTGTGTTCTTGCTGGCCTGGCCGTGGCTCTGGCTGGATCCGATTCACAACCTGCAGCAATACCTTGGTCGCACAGCAGATCGGCCGACATTATACTGCTGGTACTTCGGCGAACGCTTCGCCGACAAACAGGTGCCCTGGCATTATCCTTTTATCATCACTCTGTTCACACTACCTGTGGGCGTACTGTTGTGTCTGCTTTCGCGTGTCCGCCGAAAGCGACCGGACGCGGTGGATCAATTCCTGCTGCTGAGCATTGCCGCTCCTCTCATCGTGTTCGCGTTGCCCGGAACTCCGGTCTATGACGGCAATCGACTGTTCTTAATCGTGATGCCGGCGATCATGGTTCTGGCGGCTCGGGCGTTTAGCCGATTCGACGACACGATGAAAGGCACGAATGAGCCGTCGCTCCCACCACTCCCACGCACCATGGTCCGCTGGCAAGCGGCGGTGCTTGGTCTGCTCGCAATTCAGCCGTTCGGCTCACCGCTCTTTTCGCCGTATGCCATTTCTCAATACGGTCCGCTGGCAGGCGGCAGCAACGGAGCTGCCCGGCTGGGAATGGAATCCAGCTATTGGTCCGATGGCCTGAACGGCAGCTTCTGGGAACAGGTTCCCGAAAACTCGACGGTGTTCGTCGCGCCGGTCAGCCATCAGTTCCAACTGCAGGACATCATGTCGCTGGTGCCGATTGTGCAGCAGCGCAACATCCGACTGATACCATACGAATACGATCCCGACAGGCAAAAGGGCTTGCTGCTGCTCATCCATCGACTGGCCGACCTGCGACCGGAACTCCGCGTCGTTCCTCCCGGAGCAACGGTGGTCGCAGAGGCCCGTCTGGACCACGTCGTCCTCGCGCGACTGATTGACACCAGCACCAGCGAAAGTCCATGAACCGCCGCCCTGGGGCATTGGTTCCTGTTTCTTACCACTTCCAGCCGGTTACGCCCTTTAGATTCTGAATGCACTCCGCAGGCCATTCGCCGCGATGCAGACGAATGATGATGTTCGCTCCCAGAGCCCATGTGCCTTCGTGCGATTCGTTGTCCATTCCCGCGACATGACCGCTCAGTAATACATTCGGCATTGAAATCAGCGGACTGTCGGCCGGCAGCGGCTCAACCTCGAACACATCCAGGCCTGCCGCGCGGAGCTTGCCTGACTTCAGTCCACGGATTAATGCCGGTTCATCTATCAGCGCCCCGCGAGCCGTGTTGATCACCACGGCACCGTCCTTCATGGTCGCGATGGATTTGTCATTGATCAGATGCTTTGTCGCCGGTGTCATCGGGGAATGCAGTGAGACGAAATCAGACTTCGCCAGCAAATCTTCCAGTGACACCATGGTGATCCCGTGCCGATTCACAAAATCTGCCGGTGGATACGGATCGTAGCCCAGCACCTTCATCCCCAGTCCGATCGCGCGCGTGGCAGTGGCCTGACCGATGCGGCCCAGTCCCACCAGACCGAGCGTGCATTCAGAAATCCGTGGCAAAGGGATACGATTCCATTCGCGACGTCGCACTTCCTGATCCAGTGCCGGGAATCCTCGACCAATCGCCATCAACATGGCGATCGCATGTTCGGCCACCGCATGATGATTCACACCCGGCGTGGTTGCCACGACGATTTTGTGTTCGTCACAGGCCTGCAGATGGATGGCATCAAATCCCACGCCGGCTCGAGCCAGCACGCGCAGCTGGGGACTGGCGGCGATGACTGAAGCAGGGTAGGGCTCCGAGCCCGCAATGATGGCATCGAAGCCTTTGATTGTTTTGGTCAGAACTTCGTTATTCCAAAGGTCCAGGGAGCGATCCGGAACCAGACATTCGTGTCCCGCATCTGTCAGGAGTTTGAAATGAGGGCCGGACTCAGCATTCAATGCCGTACACAAAACACGTACCATGATGGTTCCCTGATGAGTAAGATAAAACGTCTGTGGTTGCAGATTTCAGAACGGCACTTGAATTCCGCGCGATGGAATTCCCAGATAAGAACCCTGATCAAATCATGCGGAACGTATCAATCAGTCTCAACGCCGACAATCAGATCGAGGTTCATGTCGGAAGCGAATCCCGCGCGGGGGAAAGTTATTATCTCGGACTGCAGCCGAACAGCGAGAACCATGAATTTCGCCCCGTGGAAGGCACGATGCAGCTTGTCGGCGAATGGATTCGGCTGCTCACTGACCTGCAAGACGGCCAGCAGCTGTTTCTGCCTTTTGATTTCTCAGACGAATATACCCGCTGGGTCACCATGCACCGCGACGGCCGTGAGGTCACAATCGTCTTCGGCTGGGCGACAGTGGAAGGCTGGTCGATCTCCCCGCGAGACTTGTCGCAGTACGCTCATGGCCTGCCCAACTTTATGCCAGATGAACCTCTCCATACGCAGACGTTCTACTTGCCACAAGTCCTCAGCAACCTCCGCCAAAGTCTTGCAACCCTGACCTCCCAGGCCAGCCACGCCAAGATGCTTCGCTTTCAAAACGATCAATTGCGGACCTGAATGCCGACGGTCCCAATAGAAATTCTGCCAGACACTATTGGCCTTGGGGACTGTCGCTTTAATCGTTTAACGGCAAGCCGCAGGCGTCGTTGCC
>JANOUN010001438.1:0-4914 GCA_031416875.1 Planctomycetota bacterium
CAACCTACGGCACGGTGCGGCGCGATATTGCGGTTTTGAAAGACATTGAATTCGACTATGTCGTGCTCGACGAAGCGCAAACAATCAAGAATCCATCGTCACAGATTGCGCGGTCGTCGCGATTGCTCAAGTCAAACTTCCGACTGGCGTTGAGCGGTACGCCAATTGAGAACAATGCAGGCGATCTGTGGTCGATCTTTGAATTCCTCAACCCCGGCATGCTGGGTCGCAGTACGGCGTTTCGATCGCACATTGCAGATCCCGAAAGTCGTGAAGCGCGCGATATGGTGGCGAAAGGACTGCGTCCGTTTATTCTGCGTCGTACCAAGAAACAGGTCGCCGCAGAACTTCCGGATCGCCTGGAAGAAACCATTTACTGTGACATGGAAGACGAACAGCGTCGCTTGTATGACGAATTGCGGATTCACTACCGCGATTCTCTGCTGGGGCTGGTTCAGGAACAGGGACTTGCGCGCTCGAAGATGCATGTGCTGGAAGCACTGCTTCGTCTTCGCCAGGCGGCCTGCCACCCAGCGTTGCTCAAGCGCGGCGACGAGCAGGAACTTTATGCAAAGCTGGATTTCCTGATCCCGCATCTGCAGGAGTTGATCTCCGAGGGTCACAAAGCCCTCGTGTTCTCGCAGTTCACCAGTATGCTCAGCATTGTACGTGAGCATCTGGATAAGCAAGGCATCACTTATGAATATCTCGACGGCAAAACTCGCGACCGCAAGGCGCGAGTCGAACACTTTCAGGAAGATAAGGACTGTCAGGTGTTCCTGATCAGTCTGAAAGCGGGCGGTCTGGGTCTGAACCTGACATCCGCCGACTATGTGTTCCTGCTGGATCCGTGGTGGAATCCCGCCGTTGAGGCACAGGCGATTGACCGAGCTCACCGCGTGGGACAAACACGCACAGTCTTTGCCTATCGTCTGATCTGTCGCGACACGGTCGAAGAAAAGATCGCCGAGCTACAGAAGAAAAAACGCTCACTCGCGGATGCCATCCTCGCTGGCGACGATTCCGGCAGCGTGTTGCAGGATCTGTCGGTGGAAGATCTGGAATTGCTGCTGTCGTAAGACTGACCTTGGCGAGCGGTATGCGTAAGCTTGCCGGTACACTGGATCGTTTGCCGTGGAATTGCAGTTTTGATAAATTCCCATTCGACTTTTGATGATCCTGATTCCCAGAGGGCTGCTACCTCAAACCGAGTTGGGATGGCTGGAATGTTCTGCCATTCAAACACAATTGTCGTGCTCGTGCTCAGGGAAACGGTGGTCGTGCTCGTAATCGAATAGAGGCAACGATGACAGAATACCTGTTTGACCATGATCGACTTGATGTCTATCGCCTTTCGATTGAATACGTCGCGAATGCGTTTGATACCTCTCGTTTATTGTCAGGGCTTCATCGACATGCCCGCGATCAATGGTTGCGAGCGGCGCAATCCATTCCATTAAATATCGCTGAAGGTAATGGCAAACGCAGCCTGAAGGATCGAGCGAGGTTTTTGGATATCGCTCGTGGCTCGGCGTTGGAATGTGCTGCGATTCAAGATGTGCTGGTTGTTTCCGGCGGGATGAGTTCCGAAAGGAGCCTCGAACTCAAATCCAGATTGACGCGAATCGTTGCGATGCTGACCCGAATGGCGATGAAATTCGACGGTGTCTCAGAATCGCTTGGCGAGTATACTACCCCGAACGATTACGATCACGAGCACCGCGATGCTGAGCACGAGCACGACAAAGAGTCAGAACAAAGCGATGCAGACGAAGGCCTCGATCGAGCGTTCTTGACTTGCGTAGAGTCAACTCCTCGGCCTCGCTGATCGCAATCGTTAACAGTCACATCAATGTTCGTCCTTGATCGCCATGAATTCAACAACTGCAATCTAGAATCAGTCCCCCGATTCGTTCAATGCTGGGAGCGTTACTATCGCGGCGACGACAAGCTGTATTTTGATGCGCTGAATGTTAGCGGTGATTTACGACCAGACGGCCTTTTTGCCCTGCTTCGATGGAAGGACCCAACTTACCTCAGTCACCCGCTGAAAAAGAACAACGAGCCGAACCATCGTGTCATCAAAGTTCTTGAACAGTTGCCCAAAATCAACGAATTTCGTAACGGCTCACTTTCAGCTTCCGACTACCAGTCAATCACAGCAACACTGTTCCCGAACGGCATCATCTGGCAGCTCTTTCTTTTTCACATTGCTCGCCCCGCTGAATGGCCAATCGCAGACCAGCATGTTTTTCGAGCTTATTCGCGATTGTTTGCTCATGACCCACCAACGTCAATTGACACCTTTTGTTCTTACAAGCACTCATTTGCCACCCTTGTGGAGCATCTATTCGAGCAGTCGCCAATAGAGTCATCTCAGCCTCTGGTGATCGTTCGAGCTCGTAAGCGTTTAGACAATGCGATGGTTGCGTATGGTCAGTTTCTGAAGAAATACGATTGCTAAACCAAGCCATGCAGCGAAACGGCGGTAGCTGGCGTTTTGCCAAATCGAATCTCTATTCCCGCCATCCGCTGATGGCTGGCGTTCTGGCGTTCAAACACATTTGTCGTGCTCGTGCTCAGTGAAACGGTGCTCGTGATCGTGATCGAAATGGGGCAACAATGACGGAATACCTATTTGACCATGATCGATTTGACGTCGATCGCCTTTCGATCGAGTACGTATCGAATGCATTTGATACCGCTCGTTTATTGTCGGGGGCTTCATCGCCCTGCTCGCGATCAATGGTGTCCCGGAATCGCTGGCGAGTACACTCCTGGCGTCGAGTACGAGCACGAGCACCGCGTTGTTGAGCACGAGCACGAAGAAATGCCAGAACAAAGAGATTACAGGTGTCATGCACCTGGAAGAACCACGCACATGGAACTATCCCAGGGCTGGCGAGCGGCATGAGTCAGCTTGCCGGTACGTCGCGACTTCTCTGCGTTCGCCAGTCACGACGGACAAGAATGTCCATCCTACGGAATCGCATTGTACCGGTGGGCTGACGCCGCACCGCTCGCCGAACTCATTTCCGGCCGCGCGGATTACAACGTGATTCTGCGGGCACAATGCCGAACATTGGAACCACAATGTGCCATCAGGCTGACGCATGCCGCTCGCCGGGTCATTGATCGCTACCTTCCTTTCGCCTGCACCTGGATTTCGGCATCAGACAGTGCTCGTGCGTAAAGCTTCACGTCGGACAGTTTTCCCTTGAAATAGTCATTGGGTCCAAACCCGATCCGGAGCGGCTGATCACCGGAGAGATCATAGTCCGCAGAGTCGAATCCGGACTGTGTTGCTGCAAAGATTCCATCGACGAACAGTTTGATCGAACTGCCGGACCGGACGGCAGCCACATGGTGCCATCCGGTCGGAAACGCCTTGCCAACCATGGCCACTCGGCCTGCGCGCCAGGAATAGATCTTTCCGGAAGGCAACGTGCTGCAGAATAGTTTTCCGTCATGTTCGGCCATGGTCCAGGCACGGCGATAGCGGACGTCAGGTGTGTGATCGAGCCGCGTCAGCTTTTTCCACGACGACTTGTTGTCAAACTCGTAGACCTCAGCCAGCGGCAGCGTGCCGGCAATGAGTCGACCGTTGTGAACCAGCATCCCCATCACCTCAAGTTCCTCTCCCAGTCGTCCGACGTCAGTCCATTGATGCGGCTTTTCAAATCGATACACTCGACCGCTCGGCCATGTGCCGACGTAAAGTTGACCTTGAAGAATCGCGAATGCATAGGACTGCGTGTTGTCGGCCAGCTGGCCGCAATCGAACCAGGTCTCGCCATCGAATCGAAAAACGCGGCCACCGTCATAGCTTGTGGCGTACAACCAGCCGTTATGAACGCCCATCGCCTCGACACGCATCTGCGTGGTGTCGCCCGGTAAATCGGCGGGCCGCTGCGGGCTGCCACTGTCTTTCCATGTCGTTCCGCCCTCGTACCTGAAAAATCCCGCCGGGCGATACAGCGAGGATGCATAAAGACGGTTGCGATACACAACCATACCACCGACGGCTTCGGATTCCGCCAGACGGCCGCAGTCGATCCACTTTGACTCGCCATCGTATCGAAAGATGTGGCCACCGAGCGTTGTGTTCTCGGACTCAGGTAATGAGGAGCCTGCGACTCGGTACTTGCCAGTGCCTGCATACAGCTGGCCATCAAACACGGCCAGTGACGTGACGGAATTGGACCGATCCGGGGCACCGCAGTCGATCCATTTGTCGTCGCCGCCATAGCGATACACATGACCGGCGTCATCGCGCCCGGGTTCACAGGTTCCAGCGTAAAGTTGTCCGTCAAATTCACACAGCGCAAATGCCAGCAGTGCGTTCCCGGGGGAACCGCATTCCTGCCAGGATTCATCCGGGCGGTCGCGATCGATTCCGAACTGCAAATGCCGCACGTTGGCCTGTGAGAAAGTGACTCCCGCACTGGTCTTCAGTGCGAGATGAAACCCCCGGTGTGTGGCCGCGTCGTACTGACTGATGAGATCTCCGGGAACGTCATCGAACTCTGAATCGGCATGAACCCACAAACTTATGGAAAAGTCTTTCGCTCCGAGTTGGAGGTGCGGGTTTGGCGGAATCTCCAGCAAGGCACCTTGACCATTAAACGCGGCTGCCGTCTTTTGCGTGCCACTCGGTCCAATGGCAGTGAAGTCAACACCATGGGACATTGCATGCATGTCGTTGCCAGAAACGTCCTGGCCGTTCTCCACCAGAGGCCAGTGAGCGATGAGACCATCGTCGCACTGTGCCGTCGCCGACAGAAGTAACATCGTAAACAGGACAGGCCCAAACGTGTGCCGCATATCAGTACTCCCGAGAACAGCCGATGCAGGAACGAGGCAAGAGTCAGTCTAGTGCGACGTCAATGCTTGTTTTTGTGGTAGGCCGGACCA
>JANOUN010001439.1:0-4913 GCA_031416875.1 Planctomycetota bacterium
CGCAAACACGACGAACGCCAGGACTGAAACAGTCACAGCGTTCGAAAGTAGTGTTGCGAGCAGTGTCGTCACAATAAACTCCTCATCAGGTTTCGTGAACCGCAAGGCGCTGACTGCAGGTGTTGGTTTGCTTTGATTCTCAGACCTTCACCCGCGGCTAGCGGTCTGTTAATTTAATACCAACCCGAAGCGCCAGCGAGGCTGAAATGGCATAATTCCTCGCTGGCGCTTCGGGTTGGTATGACCATGAGCCCCAAAAATCACTAAATCAACAGACCGCTAGCGCCTTGCGGCTCACAGGATCATTTCGATTTCCCATCCAGTTCATCAAGCAGATTTCGCAAAGATCTGCGTTCATATTTCGACAAACTCTTTGTCTTGACGAGATGCGTCAACAGCGGAGTCAGCGAACCGTCACAGAGCTTGTCGGCCGTTTCCTGAAGCTGACGCATAATCAAATCTGAACGCTGCATCACCGCCTCGTAGGTATGCGGCCATGTGCCTCGCTCTCGCTGAACGCACTCTTTCTGTTCAAGACGATCCAGAAGTTTCTGGACGGTCGCATTCTGTGACGGCCCAAATTCTCCGTACAATTGTTCGGCCATTTCCCGCACTGTCTGCGCAGTCTTCGACCACAGCAGCTGCATAATAGCCAGTTCTGCTTCCGTAACGTCTCTTGGTTTACGAGCCATTTTGAATCTGACGTGTTGATTGACTACCAAACCTCAATAACTTTTCTGTGCGTTCAGAACATCTGACTCGCAGTATATTCACTGCGGTGACGGGACCGCAGACTGTGACTTTGCATTCTTCAAAAGCTGTTTGATTTCATCCGGAGTAAATTCCCGATTGTCCCACAGGCGGTATCGGTCCTCAGGAGACACCTTGTGCTTGTATCCGGCGACCCCGTCAGGATAAACAAATTCCCAAACAGGTTTCTCCTTGTGTTGCAGAAACAGCTTTGAATCTGAAAAACGGGCTGGAGCATAGTGCCACCTCGGTCCTGCCGGAGTGTCCCGGACCTCAAAGATCAAGAGGAGTTCCGGATCGGTGCCTGCACTTGTGACCATCGAAAAAACTGCTCCATCATGGATATCAGCTTCCTCCGCCTGATATCGAAACAACGGAGCCGTAAGCAGTCGCAATTCGTAGCGACTTCCTTCCTGAGTGATACTGGACGCAGAAAATTCCCGCGCCAGCCGCCGCATCTGCGCAAGCCGTCCCGGCTTCTTCATGGCTGGTGTCGGTGCGTCGTTCAGAATCTGAAACGTCACCCCTGCTTCTTCAGGATGCCACACGTCCTTACCTGCATGATCGGCTTTCAGGCCCACGGGTGAAAGAGAATGAAATTCGTGAGTCGTGTACATTCGGACGTCCGACAAGTAGTTGGTAAACACGCCGCCGATTGCCCGAGCTCTTCCCTGATCCGTCCAGACATAGACCAGCCCCTGCTGCTGGTAACGAACAGGATTCACCCACGCCAGAACGGGCTCAGGGTGCATTGTCAGCACAGACTTGCCGTCATCCTGAAGTATGATCTTATAGTCCGACGCTTCGGTCTTCAGGACGTCAACCAGCGAAAGCGCCTGTTTTGCTTCCACAGAATCCTGAGCCAACAACTGAACGCTGTTGCAGAGCAATACTGAGACCGCGCAAATCCACGCACGATTGAATGAAGTCAAAGTGATCATCGAAATTCTTCTGTGACAATTCATGCAGGGTGTGACAAGCGAAGCGCAGGCACACCAAAACAATCTCACGGTGTGCCTGCGCTGCCGCTTGTCACACCCTACAACTAAGCCAGCCCCACCGATCTGCGGAAAAACCATTCCACGGTAAGTAGTCCCAGCAATGATATCATCAGCCACCACTGACTCCACGCCGGCTGGCGTCGAAATTCCGAAGTTGCCTCTGGCATCGGCAGATCCGAGATAAGCGACGCCAGTTCCTTCGACGAACTCACCACTTTACCACCGGCTGCAGCGGCCACATCGTTCAGTAAATCGTGATCTGGAAAAGGATTCTGCTGCTCAAACGGATCATGCAGAATCTGGATATCCAGGGAAGAACTGTCCACCTGAGTATCGTCTTCATACGCGGTGAGTTCGAAACGCAGAGCCTGACTGGCGCTGCCGGATTCCAGGGCATCCGCAAGATCGAGTTCGATCTCATAACCACTGGAAGCACCGCTCGATTTTCCAGCGGACTTTGGCAAATCAAACTCTTCGCCCCACGCAATCATCGGTCCCTCTTCTCCACTTTCGCGAACAACGTTTCCCGGCCAGCGGATCGGCGAATACAGTGATTCGTCATTGCTGAACTGTTGCGGCTCAAGCATTGCCACAATGCGATAGTCCTGAGTTTCTGCCGAATGTTCATCAAACGTGGACGCTCGCAGACGCAGCTTTTCTCCGGGGCTGTAGTATCGCTTATCCGCCGTGACCAGCAGGCGCCGCCGCCCGACGGACGAGCTTTCTGTCAGCCAGTACACTGCGTTCCGCCAGAACCGACCAAAGAGCCCGCTCTTTTCGCCGCCCCATTCCGATATCATCCGGCTGGCACGCGGCGAAGTCATGGAAACGCCAAGTGCCATAGTGCGACCTTTGCCAACGTGAGCTGTCGTGAGCACCGGCAGAGGATTCGAGTCCTTCGCTGCACTTGATCCATCATTGCTGCCGGTTGGCGCTCTCAATCCCAGAAAGGTGGCGATCGCCGATGGCTTTCGAGGTGGCAGCGCCACCGAACCTGTCGATGCCAGCATTGTCCCGACGTCCGGCTTCAAACGCAGCCCTGCGTGGACACCCTGAAAATCGGGAATCGATTTCATCGCGGCGAGTCGCTGCTGTTCGTCGTCCTGCAATCGCCAGACAGCATGACTGGACTGTGCTTCAACAGGAGTCAATACCACGTTCGCCTCTGAATTCCAGTCGTTTCCTTCTATCGACATACTGACCGGGAGCAGATTGCCCAGCGACGTTTTGTCCCATTCGCCGCCCGAGAACGAATACTCCCCGCCCGTCATGAGCAACCCCGACCCGCGTTCGGCGACGCAGTCGTGAATCCACTTCAGCTGCTCGGCCTCAAACAACGTGCTGGGCACATCGCTGAGAATAATCGCATCAAACGCAGATAGTTCAGCCTTCGTTGCGGGAAATCCACGCGACCCCGTCTGGTTGTTCGCGTCGTAGGCGCGCTGCAGAAATCCGGAATTGGCCGTAACGACCGAACACTCAATGTCCGGGTCTTCGGTCAGGACTCGCTGAAAATCGGAGTACGGGCCGACAACAGTTCGGATTGAACCTTCCACCACAACTCGTTGCGGGGCGCGACTGCCTTCGACATAAAGTACTCGAATCTTGGTTCGGTCAACAGCAATCGCGGTGTTAAAGGTATTGTTGTTTGTGGCGACTTCATCAGCAAGAGGCGCAATTCTGATCTGCAGATCTCGTGTCTTCATGTCGGACTGAAACGTCAGTGTCGCCGACTGAAATCCGCTCTGCAGAATCACCGGCAGGGACTTCATGACATGCGTCGTCCCGTCATCGTTGGGACTTGTGACCGACAATTCAACAGTCCGGCCATCGTAACCATAGCTGCGAAGAAACACATGGATGTCGACTTCCGTAAACTTGCGAACTCGGCGCGGAGCCACCACGCCGACGACAGCCACGTCACCTCCTCCCGACATGTTCCCCTGCGGAGCCACATGCACGGGAACTCCAAGTTCTTTGAACGAAGCGGCGGCCTCACGAACGGCATCGGGATCGCGGACGCGACCATCTGTAAACAGCACAATTCCCGCCGGCGGTTTGCGACCGAATCGACTGGGCAACTGCCGCAGTGCCTGGAGCAACCGACTGTCTGAATCGACCGGTTCAATCTGATCCAGCGGAATGGCCTGAGTGACTGATGATGTTTTCGGCTTTGATTCGGCTGCCGAATCCAGTCCGGCGGAGGCATTCTTCCTGTCCGCCTCCACTTTTGCCGCTGCGTCTTCAGCAGTCAGCACGGCCGAGAGCCGTTGTCCGAAGCGAAACATGCGAACGTCCGCACCGGTTTTCCCTGCGTTCTCTTTGTCAGCCGCAGTGATCATCTGGAGTGCGTCATTCCACCGGTTGGAGCCACTCCCCATCTGCATGCTGGCGGAAGTATCGAGCACATAAAACATTTCTGGCCGATCCACATCGCCATGCGTTTCGGTGACCTTGACGGGATTAATAAACAGCAGTCCGAGAACGACAAGGACCGCACAGCGCAGCCCGATCAGCACCTTTCGCCGGGCGATGGTTTGTGAGGTTCCAAAAAGCAGCAGACTGATGCCGTACAACGCCGCAATCGCCACGATGCCAATCAGCAATGTGCGGGAAGAAACCGGCGGAAAGAATTCAAAGGAGGTCAAAGGTCAGGGTATCCATCAGCAGAATGGCAGAATTGGTGAGCCGCAAGGCGCTAGCCGCGGGTCTTGATCTAAAGTGGGATAAGCTTCCAGCTTGTCATGTTTCTTGAAATGCCCCTGTCTTAATTCAGCGATGGCAAGCTGGAAGCTTACCCCACGTCGTCTTGTGGTGGGCCGGCGCTCGCGTTGCTCGCTGGTCCCACCCTACAGTTGCTTGCTGCGGGTAAGGTACGAACCGGCGGCTAGCGCCGTGCCGCTCATGAACGCAGCATCATTTATTCATCCTTTCCGGACGAAAGCACTTCATAATAACGTTCCACCAGTCGTTCATACTCCGGCGGCACCGCGCCGCCGGAATCGCTCTCCATGTCACCCAGAAAGATCTCCTGAATCCGCTGTTGCAAACTGGCCGCCAAAGCCTGAGTTGCGCCAGCGTACGCTTCCGGCGCGACAAAGTAGTTGTTGCGCACACCCCACGATCGCTCAATCAGCGCTGCGTCGGCACCATTGCCATTGG
>JANOUN010001440.1:0-2331 GCA_031416875.1 Planctomycetota bacterium
TCTCAGCCCGATCGCTTCCTGAGCAGCCGCTGCTTGACGAAGACCCGAACGACTTTTACTCTTCGCCCCCCTTACCCGGACGATTAGCTCAGTTGGTTAGAGCGCCACGTTGACATCGTGGAGGTCGTTGGTTCGAGCCCAATATCGTCCATTGGTGTTTACCGTGTTTTCTTGACAACAACCTCTCTGGAACGGATGGTCGATCTTTTTCATCGACCCTATTTCAGAGGCAAAAGCATGTCACGAGAACCGAAACCATACTATCGCAGGACCACCAAACGCTGGGTCTGTACGATCGACGGGAAGAGAATTACCCTCGGTCCGGACAAGAAAGCAGCTCACGACAAATTCCATGAGTTGATGCTTAACCGGAATCAGGTCGCTTCAGAACTCTCCACCGTCTACGACCTGTCGCAGGTCTATCTCGATTGGTGCGAGCAAAACCGGAGTCGCGGGACCTACACCAATCAGAAGCTGTATCTGGAGAGCTTCATCAACTCCATCGGGCGGCGGCTCAAGATCGGTGCCCTGAAAACTCACCATATCACCAAATGGCTGGAGGGTTTCGACTGCACCTCGACGAGCAAGAATGATGCAGTCTCGGTCGCGCAGAGAATGTTCAACTGGGCGATCGAACAGCAGTACATTTCCGTGAGCCCGATCGCCAGGATCGCAAAACCAAAACGAAAGCGCAGAGAAGTCGTGTATACCCAGGATCAATGGAAGGTCATTCAGGAGCACGCTCACGGGTCTCTGAAGGATCTTTTGAACTTCCTGTGGCTCACAGGATGTCGGCCGCGGGAGGCACGAATCGTGACGGCCAATCACGTTCACGATGATCTCGTCATCTTTCAGCCAGATCAGGCCAAAGGGGAAACTGACGCTCGGGTCATTTTTCTCATCCCGGATGTCAAGTCACTTCTTGACAGGCAGATCGCACAATACCCGACTGGCGAACTGTTTAGAAACTCGCGGGGTCGAGCATGGACGAAAGATGCGATCATCTGTCGGATGAGTCGAATCAGCAAGAAGGTCGGCTTTCGAGTCATCGCCTATGGAGCACGGCATTCATTTGCAACCAATGCTCTCATTCGGGCCGTTGATACAGTGTCCTTGTCCCATCTCATGGGACACAAGTCGACACGCATGATCAACAACTACGCGCATCTGGCTCACAATCTCGACTTCCTGAAACTGCAGGCTAGAAATGCCGCCGGGCTTTCGGAAGCTTCCGCTGAGTCTCCACCTTCTGCCTCTGAAGGAACTGATTGAGCTGTTCTTCACTGACGCGGTAAGCGGAACCAAATCGGTAGCATTCAAGTTCACCGCTGGAGAGAAGCCTGTAGACCATCGACAAGGACAGTGAGAGCCTCGCGGCCAATTGCTTCGGTGTCAACATCGTATTTGTCCTTGTCTGAATACCGGGACCGTAGAGCGCCCTTGAAGATGCAAATGCGATATTGATCTGGTCATGATGCGATGGGCCTTTTTTCGTTGTGGAGCCGGGTTCCCCTTTTGGGACTGTTCAGATCCGTTTTCAGCGACTTCGAACACTTCGGATTTCAGAGCGGAACTTCTCAGGTCATCCGATGGCGTCGGATAATTTGTCGTCACTGTCCACCAGTCTGCTGCTGGCGGAAGATCCAGGTGTGGGCTTCATCAAGCACGAGCTGGACGAGTGGGATGTCATCGCGGTGGAAGCGGGTGGATTCGTTCCAGACGTTACTCTTGCGAAACAGACGGACGACGGAGACGGTGTGGCGGACGACGGAGCGTGTTTGCTTGCGCCAGATGCGGACTCGGATCAGGCCTTTGCGAAATTCATGAATTGGGAGCGTTGCCATTTGGACTGCCTCTGTATTGATCGTGCTGTGAATGGAATGACGTCGTTTGGTTCATGTGGCTGGGGCTGCGTCTTCGTTGGCTTCGATATTCGCGCCTCCGAGGAAGTCATCCAGTTGTGCGGAAAGATTTCTGAGCGTCGTTCGTTCGGACTGAGTGAGGCATCCGTCGTCGGCAATCACCGTCGCCAGAACCTGAATCAACTTGACGAAGTGGATGAGGTCAGTCGGCAGGAAGAGATCGGTGAATTGGCCTCTGTCGGATGTTTGGCGAACAGCATTGAAGCGGTAGCGCCAGCCGGACTGCTCGCTGCCCAACTTCCAGATGGCAGAGGTCAGCGGCCCCGCTCCGACCAGCACCATCGGCTTCGGATGAGGTGCTGTCACCTGTGTCTGATTCACTGTGGATTTCATAACGTCGTCTGCCATTCACTTGGTTTCACATTCAGAAGAAAAGGAGGCATGGAGAGCTATCACTCTCTCCATACCT
>JANOUN010001441.1:0-7970 GCA_031416875.1 Planctomycetota bacterium
GCCCACCAACTAGGGACTTAACTCACCGGTGTCGAGAAATGCTCAGCGGATTGCTCGACTATGGAGTCTCGATACAAATTCAAGCCCTGCAAAAAATGCTTGCCAGCTGACCGGCAATCGTGCTTTATTGCCAGCATGATTATTTCACTGGTCAATTCAAAAGGGGGAGTCGGCAAGTCCACGCTGACAGGCAATCTTGCTGACTCGAGATATGCGAGAAGCCGCCGCTGGGCTCGGGCTGAAAATCGCCGAAACTCCGATCACGCTACGGCAGGCGTACGCAGATGCTCCGAGGCAGGCGACCTTCGTCTGGAACATGGGCTACGCCGCACGGGGAGCTGCTGAAGAAATTGAACAGTTGTTTCGGGAACTGTTTCCTGCGATTGCTGCAGCGATTCACTCTGAACCAGGATCTGTCGCCGCCAACCGAAAACCGTAAACTCAAAGGAGCCTCGTTAACGATCATGGCAGAACGAAGAACACTCACCACCGCAATCCATTCCGTCCCCAACGCTGATCCGGAGGTCGTGCGAGCATTCGTGGCGCAGGACAAATCGCCACCGCCGCACCAGAATGCAACAAGCCCGAACAATTCACAGCGATCGGTTTCCCCATCATTTCAGCCCGTCGGCCTCATTCCGATAACCGTCCGACTTCGCCCGGAAATCGCGGGAGCCCTCAAACGAGCATCTCTGGAACGCCAACTGGCGGGAGCGGAATTCTTCAGCCAGCAGGAAATCGTCGAACGCGCCCTCGCCGCGGGGCTGCGCGAAAATGGGCACCCGATGTGAAAACTGTGACAAGAAAAAACACAATCAGATCCGTGCTGATCTGGCTGGTCGGCGTCACTCGGTGGAAATAGATTGAAGAGCGCTTCCGCTTGACGAATCTTAATTCTGCGTTCGTGGTTGAGGTCATTCAGGTTTGCACCCCAGCAAGTGGATCGCTTCGGCTCGCACCAGACAAAGACGTTCACTGAGCTCGACCAATGTTTCCAAGTCTGCGCGTTCAGTATCTGCCAGCAGCCCTCGTTGTTGCGATCCATCAACTCCTGCAATCGCTGGTCTGCTTCGGGCGGCAGCCGCAGACTTCCCACAGACTCCACCCATTCCAACGGTGCGTCAATCGTAATGCTCACGCATTGTTCTCCCCACCAAACAAGATTCGTCGGGCCGATGGTTCATCGCTGTTGCGTCCCGTACACGGTGTCCACCGACACTGCGTCGCATCTTACCATCAGTGCCCCGTCACCGATACTGAACCCTGCAGATGCAGTCCTGCAGCATTGCACATCGTCTGGATTACAGCGTGTTTTTGGGCTACCTCGAACCGTCGGCGACAAGCCGAAGCTGGAGGATTGATTTGTTCACTGTGCCGCTGAATCCATCGACCTCGTCAACAGGGAGACTTCGTGATTTAAGACCGATGCCACATCTGCGCGACTTACACCAGGGAACCATTCCAGAAACTGATCAACCGTCGCACCATCGCGGAGATTCTCAAACAGTGATGCGACTGGAACGCGGGTCAACCTGGCATTCCCGATCGCAATCGCCACACCATTTCCCACAGCCGATCGATTTCTCCACGTTCAATGATCTCGATGGGTTTCAGTTCGTTTAGTCCATCATTGGGAGTTTCAAACCACTCGCCCAAAATCGCCGGATCAACGATTTCTGCCAATGCCGCGTACAGACGTTCGACTTCGTTGTAAGGTCGCTTCAGTTTGTCCGCAGTTTCCGATGCACCTTCAACCTTGGCAAGCGTGCGTTCAGAAACATTGACCAGTCGGCTGAACAATGCCCGCGTCATTCCCAGCCTGGCTCGCAGTTCGAGCTTCGACTCGCGCCCGCTGGGAACCAATCGCAAACCCCCTTTTCCAGGCAACACCGACGTTTTCGCCTTCCGCGCGGTTACCCTGCCTTTGCTTTTTGTTTTTTCAGTGCGAGTCGTCATGATTCATTTCCTCCTTACTCAATGTTATCGGCAACGATACATTTCTGCAAGCATTAGTTCATGCATTATTGCATGCTTAATTGCCCGGTGCGGGATGTTTTGGCAAATCCTTCGCACCCAGCAGCTTGTATTGGCTGTGCGGATGGAGGCGGTCGGGGAAAACGACCAGATTGCGACCAATCCGACTTCGGGCTGATGGAACGATCAGTCCTTCAAAGCCAGCCTCACGGCTCCCGCGTCCGATGGCCTGAGTCCACGCCTCGTCCCCTTGGTCTTGAATCGCACGCCAATCCTCTTCGATTTAGTCTTTCAGACGGAAACCGATTCGCCGTCGAATCGCTCCATCGGTCAGATCGAGCAACCAAGTCAGTACGACCTTTGCCCCGACGAACACTCGCGGACGAATCGCCGAGTCTGGGAAACCGAACAATTGGAACTCCTGCCAGGCCTCATCGACAGCCGAGTGCGGATCGAGCGAGGCGTAAACTGACTTGATGCCTCGCCGATTCCAACGTCCACCGACCGCCGCCGCTCCACTGCCTGACAGAAAATCCTTTTCACTGGCATACTTCATGGTGGCCGAACGAAACACAACGGCATTCAGTGAGGCGCGTTGATCCACCAGCGCCGCGATCCGCTCAAACAGTGTTCGGACATCCTCCGATTCGACCGGCATCGACTGACTCATGCCTTTCCTTCGATGATGCGGACGGTGTCGAGAGTTTGGAGTTTGTCCAGGGCAATGCGCAAGGGGTGGCTGGGGTCGTAAAGATCTGCAAATTTGTCTCGCAAAGTTGTCAGACGATTGGATTCGGCGATGGTGTTGATGTCGGGCAGTTTGGCTTTCGCCACGATGTCAAACAGCCGCAGCCCCGCCCCATGAAGCTCCTCCGGAAAATACAATTCATACACCAGCCCGATAAGGATATGCTTGAGAAACGGCAACATCAATTGGTCGCGCGTGGCGTGACTTTGGACGGAGGAAAACACGGGGCTAATGTAGAGCAGAATATCGACGATCGCTGCGATTCCTTCGGTCTGTATCTCATCTGCGTCAGGGATCGGAATTGTTTTTAAGAACATCACATTGTAGATAAAAAATCCGTTGGCCTTGGGAACTGTGGTTCGTTTGTAATACCACTCAACCAATGACGAATTCAAAATACCAAGGAGGGTCTTTAGTATGCGTCGACTGCTCATCATCCGGCTTCTTCAACGCGATTCCGCAGACCGTGTCGCCGAAGAAGTTATTGCTCGCAGCAAACGTGAACCGGTTCCGCTCCGATAACTCAGGGGTCACAATCTTTGGAGCCGAAAGCAAGGCCATGTCCCGTTGATTCCAAAGCTCGAACCAACGCTTTGACGACTTTGTGAAGTATCCTCGTGAATTAATTTGTTCCATGTGTTGACGAAGATAGCGGAGCGTCGTGGGCGAGTGTTTTCGAAGTTCGCTTTCCTCCAGCGGGATAGTTCTACCGGCTTGAATACGATACGGGTAGAAAACGAATTCGCCTGTATTTCGTATGAAATAGCGATCAATCATTCTTCCTCTAAGGGAGCTGCGGAAGTACGTCTGCTCTAAGCCAAGCGATGCAATGTCGTCTTGAGATTTGAGATAAAGATCGTTCAGGCCGGTTACAATTCCTTCGGTGATTCGTGCTATTTCGCTGAGCGCCCTAAACCGAGTCATTCCGTCGATTGTTCGTTGGTCCGACGCGGAGGCGAATACCCAAGGGGTTGAACCGAGGCGAGTTGAGTCCGCTATCATGCCGCGGTCAGCAAATCCAAGCCGATACGTGAAGCTGTATGGAGCATTGGTTGGATTCTGCTCAACAAGCAGAATCCCGGTATAATTGGTGGCAGCCGCGAAAATCTGATCATGCTCAAAATCCACCAGTTCGCGGACCTTGAACTTTGTTGACATAAATGTCCGAATCGCTTCGCCGTAGTCCCTCTTTGCGAAGGCTGTAGGACAGATATAGGAGAGGATTCCTGACGACGGATTAAGAAGGAGCAGCCCCTTTTCGATAAATGGAACGTAAAAGTCAAACTTGCCTACTGCGGTGGCGTAAACGCACCGAAGTCTGTCTTTCAAGTCAGCTGGCATATCCCGGAAGCCCTGATACGGCGGGTTGCCGATGACGATGTCGAATCCGCTGTCGATAGTTTGCGATTTGTCTTCGAGTAGTTCATGTTGTCCTTCGATCTCACTGACGAATGTAACATTACTGGGCGGCGTGGCGGGGGATTGGTCTTTGATGCGGACTTTGCCGACCGGAATTCCGAACATCCACTCGGAATCGAAGAACGGGGCAAAAGTGTTTTGATCGTACGGATCCCACGCGGCCAATTTTTTGGCGCCATCGCGCTTGAGTGCGTGTTGGTCCTCCAGCAAATCGGCAATTTCATTTCGCTTTGCCTCGTCCGCGTCGCGCCATTTGCGTTTGTTCGCCGGGCTGCGGGCGTTGAAGTGCTCATGGCGGATCGCGGCCAGTTCGCTGCGGAGTTTGTCCAGCTCGCCTGAGAACAGATCGCTTTTCTGTTTTTCGATCGGGATCAACGTATCGGCAGCGACAATGCGCGTTTCAAGGTTCGGGAGTGGTCGGACACCAAGGTTTGGAGCAGTGGGATCAAGTTTCTGATCGACGATCAATGAAATGAAGAATCGCAGTTTGGCAATCTGAGTCGCAATCGGCTGGATATCGATGCCATAAATGCAGTTCTCGATCAGATACAGTTTGCGAGCAAAATCCAGCGCGTGATAACGGGTGTCGAATGACTTTTCGATGTCGCCAATGCGCGCGTCACAGGCGGCGATTTCATCTTTGCCCGCGCCGGCCTCTTCCAGCAATGCACGATAGCGCCGGGCTTCGGCCAATCGATCGCGTTTCCACGATTCGTTGTTGGGATCGAGCTTTTGCAGCAAATCAACCAGCCGATGGAGGGCGCCCATCGGGAAGGCACCGGAACCACAGGCTGGGTCAAGGATTCTGACTCGGCCAATCGCCGCTATGAGAGAGTCGCGTGTATCGGCCTTGATATCGCGGAGCGTGGCTTTGTTTGAAAACAGATCGTCGAGTGCACCTTTGCAGCGGGATACCTGTCCGCCAAGGTAGGACTTGAGCGATTCATCGACCATGTAGTTGACGATCTCGCGCGGTGTGTAAAACGCACCGAGGGCTTTTCGTGCCGTCGTGCGAGTGTCCTCGTTGTAAGACGCGAGCAGGTTTTCAAAGACTTTACCGAGCAATTCAGGATCGAGCGCGATTTCCTCTTCGAGCGGCGTGTTCTCTTCGACAGTGAATTTGTAGCGGGACAGGATTTCAATCAGACCACGCACTTTGGCTTTCTTCGAACGGGCGGTCTTCTTCGTCTCTTCGCCATAGTCGTGAGAGAGATCGACCATTCGTTCGGGTCCGAAGAATAGATCGTTGGGCAAATGGCAGGTGAGTCATCGGGTTTCTTCGGGTCTTTGGACGGTCTGTAATTTTTCAGAAGCGTGGTGAGTTGATGTTCGCGGAACAGGCTGGCGGGAATGAGCCGCTTTTCAACGAGGAACCAGCAGAAGATGACTCGCGTCAACAGGCGAATCAGGAACAGTGATTGTTCCTGCTCGGAATCGCAGTGCTCCGGCAGACGGATCGTGCCGTCAGTCACCTGATGATGTGCCCAAAAATACCAGTCGGCGACTTCGCGATAAAAGTCGTTGGAGAGAGCGTAGGAGCCAAGTCGTTTCTGCCACGCTTCATGCAGGCGGACAAAATTGGAAACACCAAAATCGGCGTCCAGGTTGGCAAATACGAAGTCATTCAGAATTTCGAGATGCGCTCGAATCGGATCACCGGAGTTGATGTCTTTAATCAGGGTGACTTTTTCGAGCACGTCCTTGTTCTGGTCACGCTTGTTCAAACGGCGATGGATAATGCCAATTGACACTGTGTCACCATGTCGAAACAAAACAAGGGCCGGCATGGGGAGCGGCTTGTTGATGGCGCGAACCAGTGTCGAAAGCGTGGTGCGCGTATATTGCCCCGCAGGCAATTCGGCTGCGAAGAACAAATACGAATGGATCGCGGTTGTTTGGACGGCTGAGGGATCATCAAACAGGTCACGTTGGATCGTCAGTTCGGCATCGGTCAGTTGAAAGAGCAAATCCAGCGACGTGAGCGATTGAAGTGATTCTCGTTCGTTGGCGGTCAGTTTGTCGTTAGGGTCGAGTGTCTTGAGGAAATGGGCGACGCTGGAGACAGAAAGCCGACGTTGCGAGGCATACCCCATCGTACCGAACAGGCGGACGGCCGCATCGGAAAGTAAATCGTTGTCGAAATCCCGGAGCGCGATGGCGATGTTGGTTCGTTGATCATTACGCTCCGGCATAAATTCAGTCTACCTTGTTGGGCTTGGTGATGACGTGGCGGATCGCGTCCGAGAGCTGCCTGGCTGTGGGAAGTTTACCCTTGAACTCGGCGGGTAAGCGCGTTTGCAATTGATATTCCGCCACGCCGATCGGATTCGACTTGCTCTTGAGCGAATACTCGACTTCGATGTCATCCTTTTCGGCGCACAGAATGATTCCGATCGAGGGCTGATCATTCGGATCGCGCTGCGTGTCGTTCAAGAGGTTTAGATAAAAGTCCATCTTGCCAGCATGTTCGGGTTCAAAGGAACTGAGTTTCAGATCAAAGGCCACGAGCGCCTTGAGAAACCGGTGATAGAACAGCAGATCGACGAAGTATTCTTTCCGTCCGAGTGCGAGCCGATATTGACGACCGATGAAACAGAACCCGTAACCCAGTTCGAGAATGAATTGTTGAAGTTGTTCGATCAGGCGATTCTCAAGGTCACGTTCCTTCACTGCCTGGGCAATTCCGAGGAATTCAAGGTTGTAGCGGCTCTTCATCATCTCGTCCGCTTGCTCGGCGAAGTGTTCGGGCAGTGCTAACGCGAAATTGTGGGTCTTTTTCTCGGTTACCGTACGCTCGAAGGCTCCAGCCTTGATCTGGTTCAGGAGCACGCGGCGGGACCAGCCGAATTGGGCCGTACCATGGACATACCAGAGACGAGCTGCGGGGTCGCTTAGCTTACTCAGTATCAGCATGTGGTGGCCCCAAGGGATTTCTGCAAGACGCTGTCGCATAAATTCCATTTCTGGAACAGGCTGTTCAAGAATCGCCGGGATGCCAGTCGCATCGTTGAACGCCAATTTGGCCACAGCCTGTTGCCAAAACGGTAGTTCGGTTTTCGTCGCGCCCAATTTGGCAACAGCATGTTGCCAAAACTCAGGATCAGACCAAGCCAACCAAAATCGCTTCATTTCACGAAGATTTCGCCCCGAAAACCCCTGCATATCAGGAAATTCTGCTCGCAGGTCGGCGGCGACTCGTTCCACTACAGAGTCGCCCCAACTGGCGGTCCGCTGCTTTTCGACAATCGCGCGGCCAAGATCCCAATAGAGCAGGATCAGTTCGCGATTGACGGCCCGGACGGCCGTGGTTCGTGCGTACCGGATGCGTTCTTTCACTTCGGAAAGGAAGTCGGCGTAGTCGGCCGGGACGATGGATTTGCTCATGGTGCCTCATCCAGAATCACCAGCCATGTCACCAAGTCGAACTCGTTGCCATCGGATTTAGGTGTTTCGCCAATCGTCGGTAGCAGAGCGCTGCGGCTGGTGAGGAGTCCAGCGACGGCGCGTTTTTGAAATGTGCTCTCAATCGAGGCAAGGGCCTTTTTCAACAAGCCGTCGTAGTGGCTCATGTCGGAACCGTCGGATGTGCGCGTGTCAAACACATCGCAGAGTCGTTCAAAGGCTGTTGATTCTCCGGCAGCGAGGTCGCGGAATAACAGCATGGATTCTTTGGGACGGGCAAAGCTATAACGCACAGTACCGTCGTTGTGAACGAAGACCAGATAATATGGCCCGAGCGGATTAAGATGGCCGGAATCGATCGGTTTGCCCGACGGGCTGTTGGCCGTGCGGTTATTGCCGGTGTTGCTACAAGGAGAGTGCCGCAAAC
>JANOUN010001442.1:0-4874 GCA_031416875.1 Planctomycetota bacterium
CTCCCAGATGCGCGCCGGCAGAAACTCGCAGATACAGGCCAACCGACGTGCTGCCGAAGATGACCGCTGCGTCCAGGCCCACCGCCACGGCAATCCCAGGCAATCCTGGTCCGGCGGGATTTCCGGCGATCGCCGGGGGAAACGGCGAGATCTGGTTGCCGTCGAACATGAAATACCCGCGTGCCTGCACGAGATTCAGAACCCGAGCGGTGGCAGGAGCGGTGATTGTGCCGGCGTACAGATGCCAGTTGCGGATGTTGTCGAACTTGAAGAAAATCTCAATCGGAATTCGCAACTGAACGATGCTCTCGATCTTCAGATCAATCAGGACACCGATGGTCAGTTGACCGAGATTGAAATCCAGATCGATCACGCCCAGAATGCCCGTGGTCAGTCCCGGATCCGAAAGCGCGGGCCGAAGTTTAATCACCTGCACTTTCACGAAGATCATAATTCGCGGGCCAGGAAGTTCCAGGACGAACATGCCGCGGAAGTTGACCAGAAATCCGCCTTCAACAGTTCCCAGGATCAGCCCGAGTCCGAAGGCCCATTTGTCGAATTCCGGAACCCACAGTGCGTTGCCCTGACTGTCGAAGAGTTTCGCGGGCTCACCTTCTGCCTTCACCAGCCAGTGCAGCGCGGGTGAGACGGAATCTCCCGGCACGGGCGCTGGCTCATCGCGTTTGAAGTGCATCGCGAACAAACCTCTGAAACCGTACAGACCAAGTCCGGTGGACCACAACAGGATCGGCGTTGGGAATTCGACGATCAGCCCGGCAAACACGGCCACGGCCTTGCGGCGCAATTCGACGTCTTCAATTGCGATCACGCCAAGACTCGCAGCGATGCGAAGTTTTGTGGGAACAACAGTGACATCCAGCGAGCCGGCAATGCCCTTCTGGATGACGCCGTTGATTTCCTGATCGACGATCTGCACGCGGCCTTCGCCGGTCAGAGTGGCCGGGATGTTGATCTTCACGCCCGACGGCAAAATCGAAGGCGCTCCAAACGGATCCAGGGGCCATTTGACCTTGAAGCGGTCCACGGTGATGACACCCAGGTCAACCTTGAGTCCCAGATCCAGTTCCAGAGTCAGCGGATTGAAACGCGCGAGTCGGACACCGAAGATCTTGAAGATGCTGCCGAGGGGCTCATCGATATGAAACAGGCCGGGATCGCCGAGATCGATTTCGTAACCGCGGCTCGTGTCAAAGATCGGCTGATACGTCACACCGTCCTCGAAATGCAGATTAAATCCAACGGCCTTATAGCGAACCTTCAGATTCCTTTCGGTTTTGATCTTGAGCTGCGGAATCTCGATGCCGAACTCGACTCCGTAGTCGAAAATGACGCCGAAGTCGGTGAAACGGATCGGCTCCTCGTCCGCGGGCAGGAACTGGCGGAAGCGACCTTCGCCGCCAAACAGCGTAATCGAGCGCGTCTGAAAGATGAACACACCCGGTTCGACTTCCAGACCGCCGATCGCAATCGGCACGCCCAGTGAAACCGCCAGCAAGGCCCAGTCACCCGCACTCTGAGGGTCCAGCGCCGCGGCCGCGCTGTTAATGACAGGAGCGAGCGTCAGCAGCGCTCCGCCGATGTTTCGAATGCGGCGATCGTTGAGATCATCGGCGGGGTCCACCGTCATCCGCAGCAGACCGTCTTTATCTTCCGGCGACGCACCCAGATACAGGGTCTCATTCAGCTGACGGATCGACGTATCGTACGTGACCAGCAGCTTGAATTCGACAACACCGTCGGCCGGATTGTCGTTGCCCTCAACAGCGGCGGGCAACTGCTTGAATGCCACACTTCCCGTGTCGATGCCGTTATTCCGCAGGGCTTCTGCGGAATCCGCACGCGACTGCCGGTGATGGTGATTCTGCGGTCGTCGCGTTCCTTTTCGCCAACCGTGTATTCAATTTCCGTGGGGCCGATGAAAAACTTCACGTCGACGTCAAAAAATGTGATCGGCGTGTTCGCGAAAATGTGCGCGAACGCCTCCATCGAGACTTCGCCCTGAAACGAAATCAACAGATCATTCACCCCGATATTGAAACCGAAGTCCTTGCCTTCATCCAGATAGAAGATTCGCGCGCTGCGGACGAAAAGCCCCTGAAACGCCTGATCGGTTCCGAAAAACTCCAGAATCTCAGGCGGAGTGTTGTCCTCGGAAAGATCGATGAGAATCTGATCGATGCCGAAAGCAAATTTCCCGCTGTCGTGCAGCGCAATCGGCGGTTCCATGCGAATGAGTTCGCCCTGTGCCAGATCGTGCGGCGCGTCGAATCCTCCGCTGCCCCAGGATGCCAGACGAAACTCGGGAGGTTCGGTCAGTACGTCGCCCTGTTCGTAAACCAGCACGATTTTGGGAAGTACAAACTTCACATCCGCGCCGGCGAGCTGCGGATCGGTCGACGGACCGATTTTGAAATCTGCGCCGACCTCGCCCGGTGTCCAGGTGTCTGTGGGAAGATGGAACACCAGTGCCGACAGCATCAGCTCCAGGCGAAATCGCACACCGGGATACTCAGTCGCTATGCCCGCCGTCTGTTCGACCGCACCGAATTCATTGAACAGACCGTTAAACTCCGGCAGCGCCGGCACGATGGCATTGGCCGCGGTGTTGATGAACGTCGCGCCGTCTCAAGGAATCGTCAGTCGAAAATCGACGAACACGTCATCCCAGCGAAACACACCGCCGCTCGGATCCTGATGCTCGCGCCGCGGCGCTGCTTCCCCTTCGCCACCAAATGAAACGCGCCCCGTGTAAACGATGCCCGAGTTATCAAAGGCCGTTCGCAGTTCTTCAACGCTGGCAAACGCAAGATACTTATCGACGTGCGGCGGAAACGTCACCCCAACGAGAAACTGCGGGGCCAGCAATTCATAAAGACCCAGTTTAGTTGTAGCCATCAGAGTCGCTCCCAGGGAGTTCGAGGCATGATGCCCTGCCTCGGGAGCCTTGTCAATCTGTCGGCCGGAGTTTTAAAAAAAAGGCGTAATCATGGGGCCCGCCATGTGTTGACGGTTGATGCGGCAGTTTGTCGAGTCTGGCCGTTCCAGACAATGAGGGGCTGAGTGTTGTTTGATGAGTTTCGTTCTGGAGATGAGACGATGGCCCGCACAAATCGGCGAGATGTATTGGCAGAAGGCGAGATTCAGGTGGTTCACTTCCTGAATCGCTGCGCTCGTCGAGCGGCGGTCGTCCAAATGCCATGGAGGCAGCAGCCGAAACCCGCGGCCACAACCAAGCCATCAGCATCAGTTTTGCCCGCCGGGGCATTCAGATAGAGCAGCGCAGGAGGCAGTTTCGAGTACTTTCTCATGGGGAATCGCCGGAAGGTCGGTCGCGATCCAGCGCAGAATTCTCAGTTTCACGGGCGACAACTGAGGAACGTTTGACGGAACCGCACCTGCCTACCATGATTCCGCGTGATCTGCGATTTGCCATCCGGCACAATCGAATCCCGCTCAGAAACTCAAACCGATTTTTCGCAACTGAAATACGATCATGGACTACAGCTTCAAAGGCAAAAATGCACTCGTCAGCGGTTCGTCAAAAGGCATTGGCCGCGCAGTCGCGCTCGCGCTGGCACGGGGCGGCGCGAATGTGACGGTCAATTGCAGTTCCAGTAAGGCTCAGGCCGAAGACGTTGCGAAGGAAATTCGCGACATGGGCAGGAAGTCCATCGTTGTCGCCTGTGATGTGTCCGACCTGAAAGCTGTCGAAGCGATGGTCCAGCAAACCGTCGAGGAGTTTGGAAGTCTGGATCTCTTTGTTTCAAACGCTGTCTACAGCGACCGACAGCTGATGGTCGAAGCGGACATGGATGGTTTCCGACGGACCATCGAAGTCAGCATGTGGGGCGCGCTGCATGGAGTCCGCTCGGCGGCGCAGCAGATGCTGAAACAGGGAAACGGCGGTGCGATTACCGTGATTAGTTCACCGCATGCAATTATCCCGTTTCCGACTGCGATGGCTTATAACATGTCCAAAGCAGCGATTGACCATATGGCCCGTACGGCGGCGATCGAACTTGTCAGATCCGGCATTCGGGTCAACGTGTTTCATCCTGGGTGGATCGATACGCCGGGTGAGCGAAAATTCTTCACAGAGGAGCAACTCAAGGAAGGCGCTGAAGGTTTGCCGATGGGCCGCATGGGAACCAGCGACGAGATGGCTCATGGGGTCTGCTTCACGCTGAGCGATGAAGGGTCTTATATGACCGGCACCACGCTCACCATGGATGGCGGCGTCGGCCTGCCATGGTGGTCGAAACGCACAGAAGGCAAGCAGTAGCAACAAGAGTTTTTAGCCACGGATTTCCCAGCGCGGGCTTCGCCCGCAACCCATTGGTTAAAGCCGGGACGCAGAAACACAGGCGACAGAAAAATTGGTGACAGAAAAATGGCAGCAAAACATTTTTATTCTGCGATTCATTTTTCTGTCACTCATATTCTTGTCGCACCCGCCCCACCTTCTGTTGAGAGCAAGCTGATCATCTTCGCGGCACAACAAGAAATCAACTGTTAGTAGAACGGATAATCACACTGTCACTCATCCGAACCATCCGCGGCATCCGTGGTTAAGAAACTGCGATTGGAAAGACGACTGCATCCGCTTTGCGGAGCACAAGACTCCCTCGTCCTGCACAAATTCAGAACGTTAGTTCGACTGTCCCATTTTGTTCGTAGTCCCGCCTTCAGGCGGAAATCCAGCCATCCCCGCCATGAACATTCAGCCCATATTCCGGCTAAAGCCGGGACTACAAGCGAATCTCGGACAGTCGAATTAGCAGTATGGAGTATTACGAGGGTCGTTTGGGCGAAGTGAGGGCCTTGAATGAATTCGTCAGTCCTGCAACTACCGC
>JANOUN010001443.1:0-6221 GCA_031416875.1 Planctomycetota bacterium
CAGAGCAGTCATTGTCAACGGCGTTTCCTGCAGTATGTTTTGAGCGGCACGGGCACCAGGGGACTGTCGTTTTGATCGTTTAACGGCAAGCCGCAGGCGTCGTTGCCGCGTTTCGCCTGCGCCTTCGGCTCGCCGTTAAACAAATTCTCTGAGTCTGTGACTAAAACGACAGTCCCCCAGCCCAATGGCACTCGGTTCAGATCGAAAGTCAAAACCCCAAAGGGGCGGCCCTAATCCGGCAAATCATGGGAGGGCCGCCCCCTTGGGGCTTGGTTGTTCGCCATCATCTGATTCCTGGGGCGGTGCCCCAGGCTGACATAGAACCGGCCCTTTGGGCCTGAACGCATTGATTTCACCGTTCAATAATCCTCATACGAAGTGACACTGTTCAATTGAACCAGCACATCCATGCTGATTCAAAGACCACTGCCTGGATCGGGATTGTCTGACAAACCGGCCTTGATTTCCATTGTTGCCGTAACTCTACCGGTTTCGGCAGATTCTGCCGATGGATCATCCATCCACTTTGCCAGAGTCGCCACACAGAGAAATCAGCAATAACGACGGCTCTCCGGTCGTCGTTTTGACCTTGTTCAGCAATCAGAATCGACGGTAGAACTTGCCGGAATTGGATGTCGTTTGGCGTTCATGAACTCTGGAAAGGGATTCCGCAGGAATGTGGTGCAGTCTTTGTCGCACGGATGTCTCAGTCAGGACGACCGGCCACGCCGGTGGTCTGCTGTGCGCGCGATGCGGACATGACTTGCTCTCCGCATCCAGACCCACGGACGCCATTCGGCAGGCGCGCGAGATACTGGAACGCTGGAATTCCAGTGATCTTTTCGAACGCATCAGCCGGACGGAATCGCTGGATTCTCTTCACACGAGGATGGATGCCGTGAAGAAGTCCGATGCCCCGAAACAACTGCTGAGTGCAAAACTCCTTGCATCCGTGTCCCCTGAAAAATCGCGAGCTGCAGAAATCGTGATCGATGAGCTGCCGCCGGAAGCATGTCTGAGCGCAGCACAATCAATCGAGCTGCTCAATAATTCTGTGGCGTCGCAGCGGCCAGACGGATCGATGACTGCAGAGGCGCTGCATGCTCCCGGTGATCTCATTCCCGACGCAAATGAAGTTTCGACAACAAAGGACGACATCGCCGGATCAGACGCGTCGCCCCTGGCTGGAGTGGAAAGTGCCGAACCAGCGCCAGAAAATGAACCGGATATAACTCTCCCGGCCGTCGACGTCGTGGCAACGCGGGAGACTGCGGATGCCGAGATGCTGCCTGAGCTGGTTCATACCGACGTCCTGAGCGTGACAACTGTGACGAATGCGAAAGTCACGGGTGAAGGCATCACGCATGAGTTGCAGCGGGTCATGGATTGGGCCAGAGCACACAATGTCGACCCCATGAGCGTCTCTGACGACGACGCCTCGCACGCGGATCCAGGTGAGCTTGCGGTCATAGAAATATCCCACGCGACAGAGCTTACGCAATCCTTACAGTCGGAGTCTGATGCCGGAGTGATGAGCCACGCGGATTCGGAGCTGAGTCCGCCAAAACCGGCAGAAACGGCCAATCCCGGCGAACTTGTGTCCACTGCGGAGCCGAAGAAGATTCAACGGAGCCCCATGCGCCGGCCGCTCTTGCATCGTCGGTTTCAATTGGAGCGTCCAGCCACTACCAGTTCAACAGGATCTGAAAACGTGAACAGAAAGCTTCGAGTTGACCAGCCTGGTGGCAGCCATGATCTTCCGGAAGCAGCGGCAGCTCAACAGGACGCCTCGATCGCGTCGTCTGTCGCTCCCGAAACGAAGATCGTTTCGAATGCACCCAATCCCGGACGCCGCATTCGGATCGACGGAGCTGAATCCGTCGATGCCGTGACCGGGACCGATGGTCGCCGAGGTCGAACACAGACGCTGCCGAAACATCGCTACATTGATGATGCTCATGACTCCGCACTGCGCGGCCCGCACTTTGAAATCACGACACCCCGCCGTTCAAATCTGACCAGCATCACCGGTCAGTTTCTGGCGTATCTGGGAGTTCTGGGACTCACTATCGGGACGGCCATGGTGATCTACGGCCACTTCGGCGGCTATTCCGAATACACACCCACCGGCTGGCTGGTGACCACTGTCGCTCAGATGCTGCTGTTTCTGGGCGTGATTAATCTCGTCTCCGGCGGAATCGAACAGAATAACGACGAAGTGTCCCGCCGCATCAATACGCTTGGCGAACAGTTGCTTCGGATCGAACAGGTCACATCCGACGCGATGAAGGGCCCCAAACTGTCACCGCGCCTCTATGACAATCCCAACGCCGACGTTGAAGAAACGTCCCGAGAAACCGCCAGCGTCAACAGGGAGTAGTTCCCCCGATGCCGTGGATTTTGTGACCGGAATGTCGCTGGCGTTCTGTTGGTTTCATCGTAGGGTGCGTGAAGCAGAGCACAACGCACCATTTTGCGAAAGCTTGAGACACTGGTGTGTTCCGCTAGCGCTGCACACACCCTACTTGAATCTATTGTTGAGCGGCCCAACGGGCCAGCCCTATGTCAGCCCGGGGCAACGCCCCGGGTTCGATCCACAACAGCGCAAAAAGCCCCAAAGGGGCGGCCCTGAACCGGCAAATCATGCCAGGGCCGCCCCTTTGGGGCTTGGTTGTTCGCCATCATCTGATTCCTGGGGCGGTGCCCCAGGCTGACATAGATTCGGCCCCTTGGGCCTGAACTCACGGATTTCACCGTATCCGTTCTCCCTGGATTCCCATGGTTTTGGGAAAATGAAGCCCGGTGGTTCTGTCGCATCACCGTGATATGACGTTGCTGGAATTGGAAACCAAACCAAGTTGCTCCGTGGCTGGCAATCACTTTCAACAACTGAACTGACCGGGCTAATCACACATATTTGAAACCCGATATCCCTTCAGGATTGAACTCATCGATATGGATCTGCGAATCTGATGCCGCAATCCTGCCATCATGCTCCGTTGTTGATAATGATCGAGTGAAAATTTCTTAACTCGTGATTTAAACAGCACTTGCGTCGATGAATTCGACGGCAGCCTGTGAGCAAGAAGTCCGATGGATTGTTACGGTGCCGAAATCAATGTGATGGCAACGCGCCGTCAGTCTGAGTTAACGTTTGATCCGTTCAACGTGACTTGTTCGGCAAAATCGTCCACCGTTCACCGCCATTGGGGCCGAAAATAGGGACCGACGACCTCAAGCCGCCGCCTGAAATTGTTGATCGACGTTGCAAAAATGAAACATGGAGCGTTTTCTTGTGGCTGCGCATTTGTAGAATCAAGGTATGAATGCCACAGACAGCCTCTTTTCTCTTGCCGTTCCACTCGGTCGATTTCTGGGAACTCGCCTCCGGTTGAGTGCTCTCATGCTGATCACCGTGCTCGCTGTCGTTTGGCGCGTCCAGACACTGACCACATCGTTGATCTTCGCGGCCGTTCTGTTTCTCAGCGTCTGCCTCCACGAGATTACGCATCTGTGGTTGAGCCATCACATCAAGCTGCGTTGCCCCGAACGAATTCTCTGGCCGTTCGGTGGACTGTTCGGCGTATCGCCTCGAAGGATAAATCCATTCGTTAGTCTCGCTGGGCCCGGCATTAATCTGGCTCTGGCGGTTGCTGCGGTTTCGCAGCTGGACAGCCGGACTGAGATCCTGACGTTACTGAATCCGGCATCCTGCTGGCAGGGATTGCCGTCGGACAGCATCATGATTCTGCTGCTGCGAATCGTGTTCCTTGTGAATACGGTGATCGCGTGTGCGAACCTGATTCCCGTACGGCCGTTGGCCGCAGGATATGTGCTGCAAAATTTTCTGTCGCGCCGATTTTCCGAGATGGAAGCACGCGACATCCTTTTGCGATCAGGACTGGTGCTGAGCATTTTTGGGTTGCTGGCAGGATTTGTGTTTGATCTGAGCGGCCTGGCGGCACTGTCGGCATTTCTGCTGCTGCTTCATGTTCAGGAAGCGGTGCAGTGGTTTCAACCGTCTGGATCCGATCGCGCCTTTGCCGGGTACGATCATTCTGACAGCTATCCGGATCCGGGACGCGCTGAAGCAGATTCTGATGAATCAGATGACGATGTCGACGACAATTCCGACAGCGTGACGGATCGCTGGAAGAATCGCCGTGAATCTGAACGGGACCTTCGTGAACGCGAGCTGGAACAGCGTGAACATGACGAACTGGACCGCGTGCTGGAAAAGCTGCACACGAAGGGCCGGGACGCTTTGTCGATTGCCGAGTTGCATTTGCTGAATCGCGTGAGTGCAAGGCTGCGGCAGAAGAATCACTGAGTGAACGGTGAAATCAGTGCGTTCAGGCCCAAGTGGCCGGTGCTATGTCAGCCTGGGGCACCGCCCCAGGAATTCGGTGATGGCGAACAACCAAGCCCCAACGGGGTGGCCCTACCATGATTTGCCGGTTTAGGGCCGCCCCTTTGGGGCTTTTTGCGCGGTTGTGGATCGAACCCGGGGCGTTGCCCCGGGCTGACATAGGGCTGGCCCGTTGGGCCGATGAACAACCGCTACAGCGCTCGGGCTTTTTCCAGTTCCCGCAGCTTCGCCTTGAGCTGTTCGTCGGACGGGATCAGGCCTTCTTTCTGACGATTGCGGAATTGTGCTTCGAAATCTTCGATCTGTGGCAGCATTTTTTGCAGCGCCGCTGAGGGCACTCGGTCTGTAAACATGATGCCTTCGACATGATCGTATTCATGCTGCACCACTCGGGCAGGCAGGTCTTCCAGTTCCAGTTCAAATTGTTGACCGTTCAGATCAAATGCATCCACGATGATTTTTGTCGCACGGGTGACCGGACCAAAGACTTCCGGCAGACTCAGGCAGCCTTCTTCATCGGTCTCACTGCCCTTCTTGCGCGTGATCTGAGGATTGATAAAGACGAATTCCTGGTCTTTTTCGTCTTTGTCGCCGGCTGGATTGATCACAAACAGTCGATACGGCAGACCCACCTGATTTGCCGCCAGACCGATACCCCGCGCGGCATACATCAGTTCGAACATCTGCTCAACCATGACGCGGAGTTCGGCGTCGATCCGCGCAACATCTTTGGATTTCCAGCGCAGGGCCGGGTGCGGATGAAGAACAATCTCAAGGCTGGACATGGTCGCGGAATCATATTTCAGAAGTGCAGTCTTCCTGCGCCGGCCAAACTGTAAAAGCCACGTCTCCACAGGTTTTGTCAAAGTATGTCAGCACATTGTTGAACCTCAAACTGTCCTGCGTCTTTTTCCCTGACATCGGACGATTCGACGATCAGCACAGATTTGATATATTTGTCGGCTTGAGGCCACCATTGCATCCCTGAAAGGTAATCAAATGAAGCCGTTTCTTACGCTCCTGTTCGGTGGAATCCTGATTTCGCAGTGTGTTGAAGCCGGCGAGACAGTGATTGGTGTCCGGACGCTGCGGGTTCCCGACGGCTTTGAAGTGGAACTCGCTGCAGATCCCTCGCTCGTCGGACGCCCGATTGCTGTGGCCCGAGACGAAATGGGCCGCATGTATGTCACAGATTCCGGCGGAATGTCGGAACGGGCCGAACAGCAACTGGCCGCAAAACCTCACCGTATTCGGCGGCTGGAAGATGTCGATGGCGACGGCATTTATGATCGCAGCACACTGTTTGCCGATAAACTGATGTTCCCGGAAGGGTGTCTTTGGCACGACGGCTCGCTGTACGTGGCAGCACCTCCGGAGATCTGGAAGTTTACAGATTCGGACGACGACGGTCAGGCCGACAAACGCGAAGTCTGGTTCGATGGCACGACGCTCACGGGCTGCGGCAATGATCTGCATGGCCCTTATCTTGGCCACGATGGCCGCCTCTATTGGTGCAAAGGCGCGTTTGCGGAGCAAAAACATGCCTTGGCCAACAAATCACAGTTTGTGACTCATTCGTCCCACATCTTCCGTGCGCGACCTGATGGTTCCGAGATGGACGTTGTCCTGACCGGCGGCATGGACAATCCGGTCAACGTCGCTTTCCATTCGAACGGCGAACGATTTCTGAGCTGCACGTTTTTTCAAAACCCTGAAGCCGGTCGCCGCGACGGTCTGATTCACGCGATCTACGGTGGTGTCTACGGCAAGAAGCATGATTCCATTTACGAACATGCCATGACCGGCGATGTGATGCCGGTGCTCAATCATCAGGGCGCGGCAGCTCCGTGTG
>JANOUN010001444.1:0-3090 GCA_031416875.1 Planctomycetota bacterium
CGATCAAGGTCGCTGAAATTTGGAAACGGCTGGCCACTTTGTGAAACAGGGAGATTCGTAGCCCACCATTTGATTGAGAATTGGTGGGCCGGCGCGGCTTGCCAGCCGCTGGTCCCACCCTACATTCACTATAGTCCAACAAACTGGCCAGCCGTGGACATTCCGCCCGGAACGGTAGCAATTGACCGCTCAGGAAGGCATAGTGCGAGTTTGCGTCTGACCATCCCCGCCGCGTCTCCTGCCCCGAAGCTCGCTCTATGAAAACACTGATTGCCGGATTTGTATTGCTTGTCTGTACCGCGAATGCTGTGACCGTCATGGCTCAGGACCGAGTGCCCGATCCGAATGTCGTTGCCGCATCGAAGGCGATTGCGATGCAGGAAACTGCTGCATGGTCAGATCTGTTCAACGGAAAAGACCTGACCGGCTGGACCGGTGACACCGCTGGCTACGCCGTGCAGGATGGCATCCTGATCTGCAACAAGGGAGGCAAGTCTCTGGCCACGGCCAAAGAATACAGCGACTTCGCGTTGCGTTTTGAATTCAAACTCGAAGAAAGCGGCAACAATGGGATTGGCATTCGCGTCGCCAAAGACGGACATCCGTCACGCGACGGCATGGAGATTCAGATTCTGGATCACGATGGCAAAGCGTATAACGGCGAAGCCGTGATGGCTGACGGCAAGACGCAGAAACTGAGCTGGCTGAAACCGTGGCAGTATCATGGTTCCATTTATGGCATCTATCCCGCAAAAACCGGCTATCTGAAACCCGTCGGCGAATGGAACTCCGAAACGATCATCGTGATTGAAGATCATATCATGGTGATCGTGAACGGAGCGGTCGTCGTGGATGCGTTCCTGGACAACATCACACCGGTTGACGGAAGTCCTCACGCCGGAATCAAGAACAAACACGGCCACATCGTGCTCGCCGGGCATGACGATCGAGTCGAATTCAAAAACCTGCAGCTCACGGATTATTCGCCATCACCCACGAAACCGGCGACGACCGCAGACAACACGCCACCTGCAGGATTCACCGCCTTCTTCAACGGCAAAGATCTGACAGGCTGGAAGGGACTGGCCGATGGCAACGCGAACAGTCGGCGAGCCCTGAGCGGCCAGGTTTTGACTGACGCGCAGGCCAAAGCGGACGTGTCGATGAAAGAACACTGGACTGTCGCGGACGGCATTCTGATCTACGACGGAAAGGGCGACAGCCTTTGTACGTCAAAAGATTACGGCGATTTTGAATTCTACGTTGACTGGAAGATTCCTCCCGGAGCAGACTCCGGCATCTATCTGCGTGGCACACCGCAGATTCAGATCTGGGATCCCTGGGACGCGCGAATGCCGACCGGTCAACCCAATCCGACTCTGCCTGAGGAATGGGTCACACAGTACGCCAACGGACGCAATCTCGGTTCCGGCGGTCTGTGGAATAATCGCCGCTGGCGAAATGCACCCACCTCGCTGGCGGATAAAAAACCAGGCGAATGGAATCGATTCCTGATCCGCATGGTCGGTGACAAAGTGACCATCTGGCTCAATGACAAACTGGTTGTGGACCGCGTCGCTCTCGAGAATTACTGGGACCAGACCGGACTGACACCCCTTGTGCGCGCTGATCAGATCGAACTGCAGCATCACGGCAGCGAACTGTTTTTCCGGAACATGTACATCCGCGAACTGCCATATTGAACTATACTCCGCGCAGGTCTGATCGAGATGTTTCGTTGTAGCCGGATTCGTCAGAATTCGACAATGAATAATGCACACCTCCGAATTCTTGCGAATCCGGCTACACGCCACTTGCTCGCGCGAAGTATATCTCCATGAATTCTCAGCAGGGAATGTTTGAATTTGCCGAGACGCCCGAATGGCAGAATGCGGCAAATGAAGACGTCATGGTCGCGGAAGTCGTCTTCAATCTTCCCCTGGAACGACCTTATACATACGCCATTCCGGATGCCATTCGCGATCGAATCAAAGCCGGGCAGCGCGTCAAAGCACCGTTGGGCCGGGGAAACCGCAGCGTCGTCGGTTACTGCGTCGCCGTGCGACCCGCCGGTCAATCGCAGCGTGTACTGAAGCCGATTAGCGAATTGCTCGACAGCGAACCGCTGCTCGACGAACGCATGCTGGAACTCACCCGGTGGATTGGCGAACGCTATCTCTGCGGCTGGGGACAAGTGCTCGACAGTGTGATCCCGGCTGGCGTAAGGCGCAAGAGCGGCACGCGGGAAGTGCAGAGCTTCATCCTGACCCCTGGCCACGAAGAAAAGCTGACCACGACGAGGTTCAGCCGACAGCAAAAAGCGGTACTTGACATCCTGCAGAAATCGGGCAGTCCGGTAGCGGCCGCAGACTTATGCGAACGCGCTGGCTGCGGACCGGCATCGCTCAACAGTCTCCGCAAAAAGGGATTCATCACTGCGCTGCGAATCCGTTCGAACATCACAGGCGATGAAATCGGAACCTTCGAACAGCAGCAGGATCTGAAACTCGCCAATCAGCAGCAATTGGCGCTCGACAGGATTCTGCGTCCTATTCGAGCGAGCGAATACGAAACGCTGCTGCTGCATGGTGTCACGGGCAGTGGCAAAACGGAAGTTTACATCCGGGCGATTCGGGAAGTGGTGAGTTACGGACGCCAGGCCATCGTGCTGGTGCCGGAGATCAGTCTGACGCCGCAAACGATTCGGCGGTTTCGCAGTCGCTTCAATTCGGTCGCCGTGCTGCACAGTCACATGACCGATGCGGAACGACACTGGCAATGGCAGCAGATTGCCAGCGGCGGGATCGAAGTCATCGTCGGGGCGCGGAGTGCCGTGTTCGCTCCGACACCGCATCTGGGTCTGATCGTCATCGACGAAGAGCACGAGCCGTCGTTCAAGCAGGACAGCACGCCCAGATATCACGCCCGCGAAGTTGCGCGGAAGCGCTGTCTGGATGAGAAGGTACCGCTCATTCTGGGATCAGCCACGCCGACCCTGGAATCGTGGCTGCGGGCTCAGCGAAAAACGGACACTTTGATTTCGATGCCGTCTCGCGTGGCCGAACGCCCTCTGCCGCCGGTTTTGATTGT
>JANOUN010001445.1:0-5558 GCA_031416875.1 Planctomycetota bacterium
GGATTTGCGTTTGATATCTACGAACTGCTGATGTTGCCGCTGATTATCAAGCCAGCCGTCGCATCGCTCAGCGCACCAATCATCGAACAGCTGATTAAAGACGGAATGACACGGCCGGAAGCCATGGCACTCTGGCTGCCGGGCGGTAAGGAATATGTCGCGTGGGCTCGAACGTTGTTTTTCGTGCCAGCCCTTGTGGGAGGCATCTTTGGGCTCTGGGGCGGCTGGCTGACCGACCGGCTGGGACGCCGCCGCGTGCTGACATTCAGCATTTTGTTGTATGCTTTCGGAGCCTTCGCAGCTGGCTTTGTGACTTCGCTTTCCGCCCTGCTTGTGTGTCGATGTTTCGTCTTTGTCGGAGTCTGTGTGGAATTCGTCGCTGCGGTCGCGTGGCTGGCGGAGCTGTTCCCGCTTCATCACCAGCGTGAAAAAGTGCTGGGGTGGACTCAGGCATTTTCATCGCTCGGCGGGCTGATGGTGGCAGGGATGAATATTCTGGCCGGGAAACTGGCGTCCGATCTGCCAGAGATCGCCGGCGGACACGAAGCATGGCGATACACATTGATCTCGGGGGTGATCCCGGCGCTGCCATTGCTGTTAATTCGCCCGTTCCTGCCAGAATCACCCGAGTGGCAGAAAAAGAAAGATGCGGGCACTCTGAAGCGTCCGTCGATTGCCGAACTCTTCAGCCCGGCACTGCGCAAGACGACGATCGTAACCACCTTGATTTTTGCCGCCAGCTATGGCCTGGCCTTCGGAGCCATTCAACAGTTGCCTCAGATCATCGGTGCCCGTGCATTGGGTACTCCTGTTGAGTCCGGGCAGAAAGAGATCATTGCAGCCGCGAAGGCAAAAGTTGGCGCGCCCGGTGGGACGAACGCGAAGACCGGGAAACCCGAGTACACGCCGAAACAGAAAATGGAAGCTGGCAATGAGAGCGATGCCGTGGTCGCTGGCGTCACATTGTGGCAGGAAATGGGTGGCTTATTGGGACGTGCGTTGCTCGCTATTCTGGCAATCCGGATCGTCAGTCGCCGGAATCTGTTCCGCGTCTTCCAGATCCCGTCATTGTTTGTCGTTCCGGCTCTGTTCGTGTGGATCGGCAGCGCGTTGCAGACGGATTCATTGATGATGATCAAGATCGGAATCTTTGTCGCTGGCGTGCTCGTTGTTGGTCAGTTCAGTTTCTGGGGCAACTACATCCCGCTGGTCTTTCCGGTCCATCTGCGCGGTACCGGTGAGAGCTTTGCCGCGAATATCGGCGGTCGAATTCTCGGTACCGCCGCGGCGTATCTGACCATCACGTTTTCCGAGTCCGACACCCCGGACCCTGCCCGGATCGCGTATGTCGGTGCCTGTGTTGCCGGGGCCTATGCCGTCGTGGGTACGATCCTGACCGGCATGTTGCCTGAGCCGAAGCTGGGCGACGAGTCCGCCCATTCCTGATTTCCAATGCCTTTTGAATGCTTTACCTGTTTCTGTTTGCTGGCTTACTGAAGGTTCTCAAATGTCTGATGTCAAAGTGCTCGTGAAAGACAACGGCCCGCTCCTGGTGACAGGGCCGGTGACTGTGACGGATGCCGCGGGCAATGTGTTCGATCTCAAAGGCAAGGAAAGTTTTGCCCTCTGCCGCTGCGGTGAATCAGCAAACCGGCCGTTCTGCGACGGTACCCATAAGACATGCGGATTCCAGGCCGCAGAACGAGCGGTCACCGGTTAACTGTTGATTTAGTGATTTAAGTAGGGTGTGTGCAGCGCTAGCGGAACACACCAGTTTTTCTGGCTGTTGCCGGAACTGCGCTGCGCTTGGTCCGGCCTACAGACTAGCGGAACACACCAGTTTTTCACTTTCCAAAAATGGTGCGTTGCGCTCCGCTTCACGCACCCTACGATGAAATCAACGGCCCGCTTGCATCGCATGTTCCACGAATCCGCAGAAAGTTGCTCCGATGAATTCTTCGTTACCTCGTCGCAAGGCATGCCTGCGACCGATGTTGCTTTGCATGGTCATGTTTTCGCCGGTCCCGGTGGTCGCACAGGACAAAGAGAGAATTGATCCACCATCTGCCGCAGATCTGAAACCGATCCAGGAGCAGAATGACAAATTGCGTGCAGCGCTTGATGCCCTTCGCGGAAAACAGGAACTCCAGACACGCGACGGGCAGGCTCTGCTGGCAGACGTCGCGGTCTTCGAAAAAGCGGCGGCATGGATGCTTCGCTTCGAAGAATTCCCAAAGAAGGATTACATCGATCAGCTTCGCAAGGTGCTCGAAAAAGGCATCGCCCGTGCAGAGAAGCTGCAACAGGCACAGGCCGACTGGCAACTGCAACCCGGCATCACAGTTCGCGGATACGTCAGTGCTGTGGACGGGAGCGTGCAACCGTACGCGGTCACTCTGCCGGACGGCGTCAATCCAGCAGAAGCACGCCGCTGGCCACTGCATGTGGTGCTGCATGGCCGTGCGGATCAGATGAACGAGGTGAATTTCATTCATCGCATGGACGGGAAACCGCTCTCGAAGAAAGACGACCAGCCTCAGCAGACCTGGATTCAGCTGGATGTCTACGGACGCGGCAACAATGCCTATCGCTGGGCGGGCGAAACGGATGTGTTCGAAGCAAATTGGCAACTGGATGCGACGCCATGAGTGAATTCACGCATTTTTCTCCCGACGGCGCGAGTCGCATGGTTGATGTGGGTGAAAAGGCTGTGACACGCCGCACAGCCCGCGCTGAGGGAATTGTGTTAATGCAGCCCGAGACTTTGCGGTTAGTCCGGCAGCGTGATTTTTCCAAGGGCGATGTGCTGGAGGTGGCTCGGCTGGCGGGAATCATGGCCACCAAACGGACGGCCGATCTGATTCCGCTGTGCCATGTGCTTCCGCTCGACAGAGCGGATGTTCAGTATTCTTTCCCCGCGGAAAACAGTATTCGGGTGGAAGTGTGTGTTTCCACAGAAGCGAAAACCGGTGTGGAAATGGAAGCTCTGACGGCAGTCAGCGTGACGTGTTTAACGATTTACGACATGTGTAAGTCAGTCGATCGAGGGATGGAAATCAACGGGATTCGACTTCTGGAAAAAACCGGCGGACGTTCCGGACATTTTGTAAGATGAGCGGCAGAAGAGAATTTACCGTAGCTGAATTCGTGAGAATTCAGATCCCCCTGAATTCTGACGAATTCAGCTACGGGACCGAAACGGCTTAATCGGCGCTCGCCTAAGAGACCCCTTTCCCCACCCTTGTTAGGATTAGTCAACTCATGTCGGTAGTCGTGGCAAATCGCGACGAACTTAAGCAACGGATTCAGCACCTTCTGGCTGCGGATCTGGCAGCCGTCAACGATCTGTTGCAGCGGCAGTTTCGCAATCCAAATATGTTCGTGCAGGATATTGCACAGCATGTCAGCCGATTTCAGGGCAAACAGATTCGCCCGATCCTCGCACTTCTGAGTGCACAGCTTTTTCACCCAACCTCAGCTGCTCGCGAAAATGTGCATCGACTGGCCGCCGTGGTGGAAATGATCCACACCGCAACGCTGGTACATGACGACGTCATTGATGATGCCAGCCTGCGGCGCCATGTGTCCACCGTGCACCGCCGCTGGAATACTGAAACCAGCGTGCTGTTCGGAGACTACCTGCTTTCCAAAGCTTTTCATCTGGCGGCAACAACCGGAGATGCCGAAGCCTGCCGTCTGATTGGTCTGGCGACAGATCGCACGTGTGAAGGGGAACTCAATCAGATCGCCGCGCGGTTGGAACAGTCCACATCGGAACGCGACTACTTTCGAGTGATCGGCGGCAAGACCGGCCAGTTGTTTGCGGTGAGTTGCCTGCTGGGGTCTCGCGCGGCCGGTGGTTCGATGGTCCATCAGACGCAACTGAAGCAGTTTGGCATGCGGATTGGTCTGGCCTTCCAGATTGCAGACGACGTGCTTGATCTGACGGAGACCGCCGAGAAGACCGGCAAGGATGCGTCGAACGACTTAAGCAATCATCGCCTGACCCTGCCGCTGATCCGAGCCCTCAGACTGGGGTCCGATCACGAGCAGCAACGGCTGCGTGACCTGCTGACGTCCAGTGACGCCGATGATCAGGCTCGACTGCGCGACGAACCGCTCGTTCGGCAGGGTGTGGAATCAGCCCATTCCACGGCCGAACACTTCGTTCGCCGTGCCCTGCGCAATCTGGCCTCGCTGCCACCTTGTTCCGCGCGCGAGGTTCTCGCCGGGATCGCACAGTTTGCGATCCATCGTTCTGCTTAGGCCGGAACAGTCAGTGATCTGTATCGCACGCGGTTGGCATTGAAGCGTTTAACCGCGTGCCCAGCGGGCCGCGCTTGTTGTATTTGAAATTTCGTATTTGAAATTTGAGATTTGAAATACGAAGCGCGGGGCGTTGCCCACGCGGTTAAACGAATGTGCCGTAGTCAGGCACGCGGTCCTGCGAATTCAATCCTGACTTGCCGCCGTTTGCCGGGTAGCTGACTCGGCGTTTCCTTGATCGAAAATTTCTGTGATGGATGCATCAATTGTGAGACACATGCTCTCCAGATCCAGATCATCTTCATCCATGCCGAAGGGCTCTTCGGTATGTTCCGCGACCGTTTCAAGCCCGAGCATAAAGTAGCTCAGAATGGCCGTGATCGGAACTGTCCACCAGCCGAAACTCTCGACGATTCCCCACGGCAGCGTGGTCAGATACAGGAACACGCATTGCCGGGCGAAGGCTCGATACGACCGCGCCAGTCGCGTATTCCGAATGCGTTCACAGCCACCGACGATTTCAAGCAGCTTACGCAGATCTTCATCAATCACGATCAGTTGTGGACCGTCGATCCTGCCCGTCTTCTTGAATTCACGCAGGCGCGAATAAATGCGTGACACCAGAAAGCTGGGCACATGTCGCGGAACAACTTTGATGTCTCCCAGAACTTCGGCATCATCCAGCAGCGCCCCGTCGCGAAGATGATCTTTGAGCACCGGTGCAAACACGCTCAGAATCTTTCGCAATCGACTCAAATCATCTTTCGGCACATCAATCAGATGGACGAGCTTCAGCGACAGGTTGCGCATCGTATTGACCAGGCTGCCCCACAGCGTGCGGGCTTCCCACCAGCGTCCGTATGACGTATTCGTGCGAAACACCAGCAGCCACCCCAACACCAGCGTCAACGCGGCGTGAATATCACTGGGCACCCCCGCCAGCATCGACAGCTTCTCGCGGTCATGGAACCAGGCAGGGATCACCGCATACGCAGAAACCAGGATCGCATACGCCGCAACGCAGGACAGTGTCGGGCTGTTCAGGAGTTCGCGAAGATTCCGGCGAAGTTCAGCAATCATTGATGTACGCATTCTGATGTGGCTGGAAAAGGGGGCGAAAAAAACTGCGTTCAGGAAACGCCCGGCGTCCGAGGGATCTCAGGACATCATGCAACATCGCATTTGAGCAATTGCTCCACGGTCAGGTCATGTCGCTGTTTCGCATCCAGTGACGAATGGTGTACTGTACTACCGTTGCCAGGCCAACGGGAAGACTCTCCGACCTGCCGCGG
>JANOUN010001446.1:0-1643 GCA_031416875.1 Planctomycetota bacterium
TCGAGGCCCACAGCCTGGATGGTCTGCTGTCAGCGTCTGCGCGTTAAAGGGAATGGAACTTCTGGTGCCGGAAGGGAACGGTGAATGGTCTTCATCGTCCGGGCATTTCACTTACTTTCTCGACAACTTTGAGCCGGTGGATATGATCGGGTATTCGATCTACATCTATCACATCACGGAGGAAGATGCGGCTCGGGTGCGGGCGAAGTTGTTGGCGGAGGAGGCGGAGGAGTTTAAATGACCAATGCTCAAATCTTAATGACCAATGCATCGCAGGCAGCAGGCGCGAAGGCAGGCGTGGAGGTTGCGAAATGATTCGTTCAGGCGAGTGGCAGGGCGTGAGCCCTGCGGGGAAGATGAGAGCAACGACACGGAGGGCTGACGCCCAGCCGCTCGCCGAGGTGGTGGGACGGCGACGTGGGTTTACATTGATCGAACTGTTGGTGTCGATCAGCATAATTGCGTTACTGATGTCGTTGATTCTGCCGGCGGTGAATAGTGCTCGTGAGGCAGCTCGCAGGACGGAGTGCCTGAACAACGTCAAGAATCTGTCGCTGGCACTTTTGAATGCGACGGAAACGAAGAAGCGGTTTCCGGCGGCGGCGTATTGGGGCGGGCCGGATAAGAATAATCCGGGGCCGCATCACAACTGGGTCGTCGAGATTCTGAGCTGGATCGACCGAAAAGATCTGGCGGATCGCTGGGATCATGGACACTTGCTGACTTATCCCGCAAACCAGGCGTTGGCGGAAACGCATGTTAAAGTGCTGGCGTGTCCGTCGGATATTTCCGCCGATGGTCGAGGAGACTTGAGCTACGCCGTGAACGGCGGTATCGGCGAATCAACCGTGCTGAATTCCGTGCAGGACTGTATTGTCGATCCGTTCAATTCCGTGCTGGATCTGAACGGCAACGGTCAGGTGTGTGTGGCGTCCGGTGTCGATGATGGCGACCCGTCAGATCGCGAAGTTTTTCGCCGCATCGGCCTGTTCTTCAACGAGAACTGGGGATTCGAAAATTCGCCGGGCTACAAAGGCACAAAGCGTTTTCATACCACGACGAGCGTCGTGGACGGCATGTCGAATACGCTGCTGATCGCAGAGAATGTGCGGACGGGTTATGATCCGTATTCTGCGAATTCCAACTGGGGTTCATGCGACTCGCGGAAGACGAAGTTCTATTTCAGTCATCATGTCTGCAAGAACAACGTCTGTGCGGCAGGCAATGTGGATTTTGCTCTGGCGAATTCCGGAAATCATGCGATCAACTCCGGCAAAGCCATGCCTGAGGGTGAATCTCCGTGGCCAAACAGTTTTCATCCCGGCGGCGTCTCGGTGGGTTTCGCGGATGGCAGGGCACAGTTTCTGAATGAGTCTATCGACGGCAAAGTGTTTTACAATCTGATGACGCCGCAAGGGACGCGGCTGATTGGGACGCCGCTGGATGCCGTCATCAGCAGTGACAATCAGTATTGAGACGCATTGGGTGTAACGAGTTTGGTGGCTATACCCTGCGCGGGTGCGACTGACGCTAACCCGAAGCGCAAGCGAGGCCATGTTACCCCAGCCTCGCTTGCGCTTCGGGTTGGTGTGGCGGCTTCACCGAATGTGTCATTGCTGTCCGCTCGGAGTATAAGTGCAAAG
>JANOUN010001447.1:0-2392 GCA_031416875.1 Planctomycetota bacterium
GCAAAACCCGATGAAGGACATTCGAAAAGTATTCGGCGATCGAATGAAGGAAATTCGTTTGGGCAAAGGCGTCTCACAGGAGGCACTGGCGGCGGCGGCTGATCTGCATCGTACCTATGTCAGCAGCGTGGAACGTGGTGAACGCAACGTTTCCATCGTCAATATCGCTCGGCTGGCCGATGCACTGAATGTGCCGATCCGCGAATTCTTTCCCGGCAAATAGCCCTGTTTGGCCATGACTCGAATCAGCGATGATTGATCGAGGACGGATCTGACGACAACAACCGCCCTGTACGCTGATAGTATTTTTGCAGGGTGTCGCGGGAAGTCAGGTAGAACACCGCCTCAACCAGCAGGAATCCGGGATCAATCCAACTGATCTGGCACGGTGGCTGAATGCTGATTCGATGGCAGATCCAGGTGATGGCGCTCGCTACAAACATGTTCGAGTAAAACTGATAGTGACGGTAATGGATTTCAATCAGCAGGTTGAAGGCGTCCACTTTTCCGGGGAGCTGTGAAAAATCCAGCTCGGGGGCCGTCAGTCCCGTTGCCGCATGGACGAGATCCACGCAGGCCCAGCGAATGGCCGTGACCGTCATGCCGACAGCCAGCGATGCCACGGTCAGGTACAGGAATCCGCTGATTGTCGGTGCGTCACTCGGAGTTGCTGCAAACCAAGCTCTCAAGGATGGTGAGAAGGAACTCAGACCCCAGAGTGCAGTGGCTCCCGGAACAAGGTACGCAATCAAGACTCCAAAGTTGTTACTGGTGACGTCTTTCACCAGGTCACCGTACCTCAGTTCGGCTCATCGCGCAAGTTTGGTAATTGAATCTGTCGCTACCCGAATAGGGATTGCGGTATTTCAGACAACCACGCCGTGGGCTCTTATCGATGGTTGTGCTGATCCCTTTCCGGAGTGTTTGGGGTCGATGACTAGGCTTCAGTGGCAATTCAGGGTGCATCGCCGGTAGATCTGTTCAAAGGCAATCCGCCCGCAGCAACATCTCCTGCAACAGCCACGCACACCACAACTGCCAAGACAGCCACCGCCGCATGCATGAGTGTGGGAGGTAGCCGCCGTCGTGATTTCTCATTGTATCACGGCGTCAAGGTCCGTTCGCCGCGCGGTGCGGGCTCACTGCTGCTTTTCGTTCCGAAAAGGCTCCACCTTGACTTGCCGTGTTTGAATGCCTTTCAGGCCGACGGCGGGCTCCGACTGATCAACAGTCGAAACAAAACATCATTGCTGTTCATGCCGAGAGCAGCACATATCAGGAGAACAAGACCATGAAGAAAGAAGACGCAGCTGAACTTGCAGACAAATGCCTCAAAGAACTGGCCGCATCGCTGGAACAGGGGCAAACCGAAGTGCTTGAAAAGTATCTCAGTGCATTGGCCAGATTTCATCATTACAGCTTTGGCAACATGATGATGATCGTGAATCAGTTTCCGGAAGCCAGCAAAGTGGCCGGGTTCCATACATGGAGAAAGCTCGGTCGCTGGGTCAAAAAAGGAGAATCCGGCATCGCGATTCTGGCACCCATGATCGGACGAAAGAAGGCCGAAGCAGAATGGGACCGTCCCACGGAACTTTCAGAGTCGAAATTGAAATCAGTGTTTGGTTTCAAAGCCGTCCATGTGTTCGACATCAGTCAGACCGAGGGTGAAGAACTACCGAAGCTTTCCGAGATTCGTGGTTCAGCTGAACACAATCTTCTGTTTCTTGAATCTGTGTTCTCCACTCTCAACATCAAACTCGAAACCCGTCCGATGCCAGATGGAACCCGAGGTGCATCACTCGGTGGTCACGTTATCGTCAAGGAAGGACTGGACAAGTCTATGCGATTTCGAATTCTCGCCCATGAATTGAGCCATGAAATCCTTCATTCACACATGGTGAGGGACGACGTGATTAAGAATCACAGTCAGATCGAAACAGAAGCGGAGGCCGTGGCGTTTGTTGTTTGCAAAGCTTATGGAGTGGACACAAAGGCTTTGAGCAGCGAGTACATCCGACTTCATCGTGGAGACAACAAACTGCTGATGGCATCACTGGATCGAATCCAGCAGACAGCAACACGAATCATCGGCCTGATCGAGGATGACAAGAACACCCCCATTTACATCCGAACCAGTCATCGATCGAAAGTCCGACGCCACGTCACTCATCAGAGCATTTGACATCAACCCCAGTCTTACCAGCAGACGAGCCCGATTCGATGAGGATTCCGCTCGCCGCTGATTCACCAATTTCGCTTGTTATGAATTCCGCCTCGGAGGAGAAAACACATCGCCCAAGACTGAGCAACACGCAAGATGCGATTCACAAAAAGCTAGTCCAATACTGCTCGACTGTCCCCGATGATTTGGGCGTTTCCCTTGCGGGCC
>JANOUN010001448.1:0-3663 GCA_031416875.1 Planctomycetota bacterium
GCTTTGCCTGCGAATCACGCGAATGCGCGCGAATCAAGTCAGAAAAAGATTCGCGGGCATATGCGTAATTCGCGGGCAGCAAGTCCTTAAGACGCATGCCATTCGTCGATAACCCCTCGCTTCCTATTGCCACATGGACCACCAATGCTTGCCGGAAAACTCGTCAGTCGTCGTCAGATAGAATTGGTTGAGATCGAAGAACCTCAGCTACCGTCAGCTGACGTGTCACCGGGGCAGATCATCTTTCAGCCGGAAATGACGTGTCTGTGCGGTTCGGATCTGCCATTTTTCGACGGCGACTTTGAAGGCCATGCGATCGAATATCCGCAGCCAGTCGGTATGTCACTTCATGAAATGGTCGGCACGGTCATCGATACGAACGGCCAACGCTGGAAAAAAGGTACGCGAGTCCTCGCTGTTCCTGTCGGGCAACTCGGGCTCTTCGAACGCTTCGCACTTTCGGAACAACGAGTCGTCGCCCTCGATCCTAGGCTTTCAGACGAGATGGCGATGCTTGCACAGCCATTCGGGACGGTTGTGCATGCTCTGAAGAAGTTGCCCAACATGATTGACCGAGACGTTGTCGTGCTGGGACAGGGACCGATCGGGCAGATGTTCAATGCCGGCCTGCGAAACATGGGAGCACGGCGGATTATCGGCATTGATCCACTTGCCGCACGTTTGAAACTCAGCAGCACGATGGGAGCGACCGATACGATTTGTGCCAAAGGCATAGACGCGGTGGAACAGGTGCGCGAGATTCTGCACGGAGACTTGCCGGAAATCGTGATCGAAGCCGTCGGCCATCGGGCTCAGGCATTGAACGACGCGATTGAACTCACACGTCCCTTCGGCCAGATTCTGTACTTCGGCGTCCCGGCCGACACGATTGACGGCGTCAAACTCCGAGATGCGTTGTTCAAAAACCTCGTGATCACCACCAGCATTCATCCCGATTTCGAACGCACGTTTCCGCTCGCCCTGCAATGGATCGCCGAGGGTCGCGTCAACCTGAAACCAATCATCACGCATCGGTTTCCGCTGTCCCGGATCCAGCAGGCGTTTGACACATTCCGAGATCGCATCGACGGGGCTCAGAAAGTGCTGGTGGAATTCCCGAGCTGGAAGCCGAGGAAGTGAATAGACCCTTCCAGTGGTTCCGTTTAACCGCGTGGGCATCGCCCCGCGCTGATCCACACAAGCGCGGCCCGATGGGCACGCGGTTAAACGAAGGGCACAAAGAGCGCTGCATGCGATTCACGCACACTCAGGGCGAATCTATTTTCGCCAACGCGGCATCGACCGTTTCTTTCATTGTCGGATGCAGCAGAATCAGGTACTTCAGCCAGTCGTCGGCAGTGGGTTCGTAGGTGCCCCAGAGCTGTAGGGTTGCGAGCGGCACTTTGCCAGGACCACCGGCAAGGCCAGTGCTGTTCCGTGACATTCCCCCATCGGATCCCGTTAACTCTGGCCACGCTAGATCCACAATAAATGGGCTAGAACGTCCGAAGGCACCTGGGCTCCTTTTCGCCTCCTCCCATTTGACATGCCGACTGTTGATTAATTCCAGAGTGTCGTGCGTCTCCTCCAGCACCAGATCGAGCTGAGGCTGAACGGACGCAACTCCATCGAGTTTCCCGACCAGAGTCAACATTTCGAGTACCAGACTCGACTCCGATGATCTGTGCTGTGCAACGATTTGAACTCGCACCGAGCTGAACGCATCGTTTGGTAGAATTTGCGGAACAGAAAACCCGGAAAACGCCTCAGCAATTGGCACCAACTCCGTCAACGTGTCCGGAGTTGTAGATAGAGAGGTCAGGCGATTTGCCAGCGAGTTTAATACAGAAGTCCGCTGTTCCTGATTCAGTTCTGCTCCATTGGCCAGAATGCTGCACGCCTGCGCAACCAGTGTCACTGGTGTGTCACTCTTCTCCAATGCCTCGACAGCAACATGCGTGATTTCTGACGCGATAACCGGTGACCAGAGAATGGTGTCTTTGGTTCCGTCGCCGTCATAGCTGCGATGAACCAGTGGCTGACTCAGCCACCATGTACTTTGCAAAATCGGACTATTCTTGAGAGCTTTGCAGACTCGTTCAACAAAAGTGGCATCATTCACTGAATAAGGATAAGGTGCAGAAAATCGTCGAAGATGGTCGGCCGCCTTGAAGGTATCATCATCGGCCGACTTGTCCCCAGTGGGAGTTCTGCTCAATCGGCGTTCTGCCCAGGCAAGGAACGGCTTGAGTGTATTAGCAGTTTGCTGGTCACCATTGGATAGACCGTATTGCCACAGTCTCGCGTGCCACTTTTCGTCTGCATGATCAAACTGGCTGACCCAAAGTGCATAGTACGCGGGTCCTGAGTTTGCTTTCCTCAGAATGCTGAATGCTTCATTATCAAGCGTTGTTGGCTCAACATCTTGACCTGGTGTCAGATTCCGTTTTCCGTCCAGTCCCGGAACGACGCTGAGAACAGCCTGAGTGATTCTTTCAGAGTTGTCCGGCGAAACCAGCGCACGACAGGCATCGAACGCGGATTTCAGCCCCGTTGTACTTCGCTCTCGCGCCAGCATTTCCAGCCATTCGCTGAGCGTTTTGCCTTCGTAAAGTGGTTCATTGTCAGGATTCACTCCTTTTGCCGGTACGGTACTGCTGACAATCGGCTTCGTCGGCGATTCATCTGGTGCGTCAACGCGAATCCGGGCGACAACGGTCGCTCCGTTTTGCAGCGTGAACTGATTGTTGTCGATTGTCAGTCCGTCGCTCGGACCGTCGATGACAATTTCATATTTGTCAGCACGCAGGCGAGTTGCGGTGGTTCCCTGGTTGATGGAAAGTGCACTCACCGGTTTGCCATCGTGGATGATCTGGACTTTGACGTTGGCAACCTCGGATTCAATGACAAGCTGTCCCTTTTCCATTTCCAGCTTGATGAAGACTCCGGCAATGAGCAGTAATGGGAATCCAATGGCAGCGATGATCCAGCGTCGGATACTTCTGCGCCCAATGGAATCGGCAACCGCGACAGGTACACGAGCCATCGCGGGCACAAAGTCGCGGTGATTGCGTTCCGACGCGATCGGTTCCGGCGACAGAGCTTCCTTCACTTTCGCTCGTTTCAGCAAGCTCACGAGATCCGCCGATTCAGCGAACTCGGCCAGTTGCTCTGCAACGTGTGCGGCACTGGCGGGGCGATCCTGCGGACTGCGTGCCAGCATTGATCCAACCAAAGCAACCAGTGCTGCCGGTGCTTCGGGACACAGTGTGTCGAGCTTCGGCGGCTGATGATTGGCCAGCATCCGCAGTTTCTCCAGAGGCGACTGGTTTGGAGCAGCCGCGAGCGGCGGTCGTCCGCAGAGTAAACGAAACAACGTGGCTCCCATGGCATACAGGTCGGCTCGATAATCCACGCCGCCACTGAGTTCCGCCTGTTCCGGGGCCATGTAGTCCAGCGTCCCCATGAGCTGGCCAACCGTTGTCAGATCCACACTCGCTTCATCCCAGACGCTCAACTGTGCCAGCCCGAAGTCCAGAATCCGGATGCGACCGGATTCATCCAGCATCAAGTTCGCCGGCTTCACATCGCGATGTACAACACCTTCGGCATGAGCACACGACAATCCCAATGCAACCTGCCGCATCAATTCACACGCATCGG
>JANOUN010001449.1:0-2035 GCA_031416875.1 Planctomycetota bacterium
GATAAATCAGGTGAACCTGTCCAATCCTTGGTACCGCGTAAACACCCAGCAATGATCGGATTTCAACGTTGGCTCCGGCCTCTTCGTAGACCTCTCGCTTTGCTCCCTCTTCCGGAGATTCACCCAGTTCCATAAACCCGCCTGGCACTGTCCAGTAACCGTACCGCGGCCGAATTGCGCGACGGCAGAAAAGCAGCTCCTTTCCGGAACGCACCACCGCACCGACAATCACACGGGGATTTTCGTAGTGGATCCAGCCACAGTCGCCACACACCATGCGATCGCGGTTGTCATCCGGCGGCTTGATAATGGCGAAATTATTGAATGATCCCGGTTGTGAAATAGTCATGTGTCGTCAGTCATTTGTCAAAACAGATTTGAAATCTGAGATTTTGAAATTCGTCCCTGTGTCATTCCAGACCTGCTACTTGTGTTTCGCCCGCTTCACTTTTCGCGGGCCAGAAACCAGCGAGATCTCTGCAAACAGCATCGACAGAAATTCCAGCGATTTCAGATAGACATCCTTCCGCGAACTTCCACGCGGGCCGGCGACGTTCAGTGTCTGAATCTGCTCTCGCCGAATCCATTCTCCAACTTCTGCAACGCGTTGCTCCAGCGACAACTCTTCGGTCAGCAGCCCCGGCTTTGGATTTGCACACAGGTATTCAATCCGCAACGGCTGACCTTGCGATCTTGCGGAATCGGCCGTCAATTGCGTGCCGCTGGAGATGCGATCCAGGACCAGAATGAGCGTGGCGTCCGAGTCGCGCACGTTCCATTCGGTTCGCACGGCATACGATCGTGATGCCGTTTCACGAAGCGGATAACGCGCAGGGATGTTTCCGTCTTCGGCGCGTCGATCTCGCGGACACCAGCCACCGATTTCAATCCCGGCGGCCAGCGCGGCATCCAGCGCGGCACGATCGACACCAGTCTGTCCCCCTGAAACGATGCGACTGAGCTGGCTGCCTGTTGTGTGACTTCGACCGGAAATAGCTGACTCCATCACCGTTCATACCATCCCTGGAGTTTCACTTTGACATCAAACGGCGTGCGCTCACCATAGCGCCGAACCTGAAACGTAACTTCATCGCCAGGCCGGAATGCCTTGAGCAGTTCGATCAATTCATCGAAATCTTTCAGCGGCTTGTCGTTGAACTTTAGCAACATATCATTGGCCTTGATCTCCGCTCGGAATGCCGATGAGTCAGGCTGGACATCGTTGACTACGACACCGCTCCGACTGGCATCCGGCGGCTGATGCGCGATTCCAAGACACACTACTCCCCGTGGTGAAACGCGGGTATCGCCAAAAATCGCTTTGAGTTCCGCGATTTCTTCCGGCTGCTGCGTATGACCATCGATCAGGACCACGGACACCCTGCTGGGTCCAGTCATGAAATCATGGCTGACAAGTGGCAAGAGCCGCCGGAGTAATTCAAATCCCTTTTGGTCCGCTTTCCAGTGTTCATCGACAAAAAGTTTCAGGTGAGTGTCGTCTGTCGGGTTATGCCGGCTAAACGGACCGGAATATTCCTGGTTGTTCTCCCACAATTTTGCGGGAACTTTAGGTGACATCCCAGCCCCTAGTTTCTGCAATTCCAGCATGGTGATTTCGACACGTCGTTTCCAGTGGCGTTCCAGCGAATCACGCGCCGCTTCTGCGACAAACCAACGATCAGATTTTGCCGCGGCTTCAAGTGCTTCCGACGCCTGTTGCACCACCGCGGAATCCCGGTCACCGGTTGAGTAACGAAGTTCCAGCAGGTCCACGCAACGGCGAGCGACTTCGTTTTCGGGACTGGTCTGAATGGATTGTGCAAGCAGATCAATCTGTTCCGCGTTCACAGCCTGCAATGTTTCCATCGATTTCTGCCGCACGGCAAATTCCGGAGAGCGCAGCTGCTCAATCGCGTCAAGAACCTGTTGCGTTGTCAGAGCTGGTACGGAATCCACGGCATTGGCGGACGGCGCAAGGTCATCGGCCAGTGACATGCCCGCGGGAGACAGACTGAAGACGAATGGCAGGCAAAGG
>JANOUN010001450.1:0-1620 GCA_031416875.1 Planctomycetota bacterium
ATGGTTCCGTCGCTGCGTGAAGTCAGGCAGATTGGAATCACATTTCTGCTGACGATTTTGGCCTGGGTGTTTTTTCGGGCCGCATCGATCGGAGATGCTTTTCTCTACCTGAAGCGGATCTTCACCTTTTCTGCCGGGGAATCATTGGTGATTTCGGGCGAACTCTGGGCTTTAGTGCTCGGTTTTCTGGTCGTGGAATGGTGTCAGCGTTCAAAGAGCCATGCACTGGATTTCTCAGGCCAAAGCACACCGCAGTGGGCAAGGTGGATGTGCTATTACGGGATTCTGGTTCTGATTGCTTTCTTTGGTGGTGATCAGCAGGGCTTCATCTACTTCCAGTTCTGAGTCGCAGTAGTGCGGAAGGCGAGACCTCATCATGAACGAAACTCTCCTGGACGATGTTGAACCCCTGGCTGAAGACAGTGTTCTTCAGCATCAGCAGTTCCTGCGTAAGCTTGTTCTGTTCAGCCTCCCCATCGTCGCTGTCACGTTGCCCGCGTTATTGGTCCTGAGTGTGACCGGGGAGGAGCTTTGTGATATTGATCAGGTTGTCAGCCAGTTGCCTGATCAAAAGTACTTGATCGGATTTGCCTACAATGAGCAGAATTATCCATATCTGAAGCTGGCAACTCTCACTTCCAGCCGGGACGCAGAAGTCCTTTCGCTGGGGTCGTCGAGGGTGCTGAGCTTTCGTCTGGAAATGTTTTCAAGGCCGTTCTATAACGCCGGCTACACCATCCAGACTGCCGGGGACTTCACACGATTTCTGAAGCTCCTTCCAGAGGATAAACATCCGCCAGTCCTTGTTGTCGGGCTTGATCAATGGATGTTCAACACTCAGTGGTGTGCGCAGGCCACAAAGACTTCTGATTCAAAATGGACCGAGAATCCATCTGTTAGTTTTCGAAGCGCCGTCAGACGAATTCCGAAAGTCTATTCTGACAGTGTGCGGGGACGAATACCTCTCGGTTCTGTTCTGAACCAGACGTCTGATGACGCGATCTGTTTTGGATTGAATGCTGTTGTGAACGAGAAAGGATTTCGCAACGACGGATCGTTCAACTACGGGAAGCAGATTCAGCAGTTGCTGGAGCAGGACTCGAGAGTCAGCGATTTTGCATTCTCGGAGACATTGTCTCGCGTGGCGGCTGGTCGCGATCGATTTCAGTTTGGAGCGACGCCGGACGTCGCTGCGCTGGAAGACGTGCGGCAGTTGCTGGCTTTCTGCAGCGAACACGAAATCCATGTGGTTGCATTTCTTCCCCCCTTTGCCGACCGAGTGTACACGGCGATGGAGCAGTCGGGGCAGCATGCTTACCTGTCTCAGCTTGCTCCAGAGCTGGCAGAACTGTTTAAGGCCGGTGATGCAGAATTCTATGACTTCTCGAGCATGAAGTCGTTCGGCTCGACGGACAAAGAAGCGATTGACGGGTTTCATGCCGGTGAGGTGGCCTACTTGAAGATTCTGCAGGCGATGGTCAACCGCGGTTCACGGCTGTCGCAATATTGCGATCCGGGAAAAATCGAGCGTGATCTGTTAGCAGCCATCAACAGCTACGAGGTCTATCGGGAATAGTCACACCAGGCTTGGAAAAGGGGTCAGGAACCAATAGCCAAATG
>JANOUN010001451.1:0-2810 GCA_031416875.1 Planctomycetota bacterium
GATCGAAAAAGGGCAAAAGGCGTTCGTACATTCTCGGACCGCAGTTCTATGCTGCTGGTGGCAAGCAGTGCGAGTACACTCGGAAGAAGGGCTTGGACCGGGAAACGAACCTGACCCTGCTCCTCAAGCACATCGAAGAGAACAAGGCGACCGGGTCGAAGCTGGAGGAGTTGTGCCAAGTGCTGCCGGCTCTGAACCTGACTCACGTTCAGTCGCTGCTGCGGAGTCTGAAAAAACGCGGTGTTGCATATTCAGTGGGAGTGACGAGTCAGGGACGTTGGTCTCCGGGTTCTATGGCCGGGGATGGTGCCGCGACAGTGTCAGAGTGATGTTACGTCAAAGTCGTTTTGACGTAATATTGTTGCAATTCGACATAACCCTCACTCGACCGAAAAATGCCGCAACTGCTTTCTGTGCAGTAATTTGTGATGAATCCAGGATTGCAACCTGTGATGAAAATGACGTAAGAAAGTTGCAATATTGACGTAATCGCCCTGCTTTTTGGGGGTGGCTGAGAAATCAAAGGCATAAACAGAAAGGCTGTCATGTCGGCGGGGCGTGATGAACAGAAGTCAGGTGAGAAGTCGTTGTCTCAACGTCCTCATGTCACGATCTACACAGACGGCGCTGCTGAGCCGAATCCGGGTCAGGGCGGCTACGGCGTTGTGTTGTTGCATCCAGCGAAGCGTCTCGAACTCTCCAAGGGTTTCGAGTTGACCACAAATAATCGGATGGAGCTGCTGGCCGTGATTGCCGGGCTGGAGAAACTGACGAAGCCATGCAGAGTTACTGTGTACAGCGATTCAAAATATGTCGTGAATGCCATCGACAAGGGGAAGATCCTGATTTGGCAAAAGGCGAATTGGTTTCGAACTAGAAGCCAGCGAGCAAAGAATCCTGACCTGTGGGAGCGATATCTTATTGCTGCCGCCACACATGAGGTGAAGCTTGTATGGCTTAAAGGACACGCTGGGCATGAACACAATGAGAGATGCGATGAACTGGCTGTCGCTGCAGCAAAAGGAACCATTTTGGAAGTTGATGTCGGATATCTGTCGGAGACGCAACGGATCAGCACTGTAACGACGGATGGCTCTGAATCATTGCAGAAAGTGTCTACGAGCACTTCGAAGGTGAAACACAGAATTCCAGGTGAACCATGCAGAAACTGCGGCACTCCGCTGGTGAAAGCACCAGTGAAGCGGAAGAAGCGAAAGCCGGGCCAAACACACTACTACGAATGGCTCCTTCGCTGCAATGGGTGCAAAGCAATCTACCTGGTGGAAGAGGCGATGCGGTTAATTGAGAGCGATCAGAAATCGATGTTCGACAGCATCGAAGAATAATTTTTGAAGGCATTGAGAACTGCGAAACAAATCGCCCTTTGCGTGTGTTTCCTGTCGTTCGTTGTGAAGAAGCTGCCAGATGACAACGCTGTATTTCCCCGTACCCAGTCGATTGTTGGCGTCGCTGGACCTGAGCCAGAGGAACGGTCAGAATTGCCCGCCGGTTGGGCAAACCAATTGCAACCGGTACGGCTTGAACCAGAAAACTACCGCAATTCCGTAAAGACACACAATGAGCTGTAAAACCGCACAATCGCGTGGTATAACCGCTCATAATGAACACTCTTGCATTACTTCTGTCGTCCGGTGTGAAAGCGGAATTGTTCCGGCTGCTGTTTGGCCTCCACGATCAGGAATTGCATGTCCGAGAGTTGGAGCGGCAGTCTGGGTTTGCTTTGTCCACGGTGCGACAGGAACTGAAGAACCTGGAAAAGCTCGGACTGGTGCGGACTCGTGTCAGTGGCAATCGCACTTACTATCGAGGCAACCGCTGTCATCCGCTGTATCCGGAGATTCGAAGTCTGGTTCTAAAAACCAGCGGACTGGCCGATGTGCTCCGCGAGGCGCTCGGGGAAGATTCGGTCCGATTGGCATTTGTGTTCGGTTCCGTTGCGAGTGGCAACGAGACGTCGGAGAGCGATATCGATCTGATGGTGATTGGTTCCATTTCGCTCAGAGCCCTTGTGGGACGCCTGTCTGGCGTTTCAGGAAACGTAGGGCGGGAACTGAATCCGAGTGTAATGACCGAAGCCGAGTTTCTCCAACGCCGTCGCACCGGAGATCATTTTGTTTCGACGGTTCTCTCAGCTCCGAAGATCTTCGTGATCGGAGACGCGGATGACCTTGAAGCAATGGGAAAAGAACGGCTGGATTCGACCACATCAGACTAGCCCACAGGAAATTGCAGGATTGTTGTCGATCGTCAAACGTGACCTGCTGGATGCTCACGGACCGATCTCTGCCGATTGGCAGTTCGGCATCACTTACAATGCAGCTTTGAAGCTTTGCACGATCCTGATGTACGCATCTGGCTTCCGACCGGAACGCAATTCGGCTCATCAGCGAACGCTCTCTGTACTACCGTTGGTCCTCGGTGGCAGTCGCAAAGCTGACGCAGATTATCTGGAAGCCTGCCGGGTCAAGCGGAACACGGTTGAGTACGACATTGCCGGTGCGGCAACGGAGCGCGATGCTCAGGAATTGTATGAGTTCACAAAGCAGCTTCAGGTCGAAGTGATGGACTGGCTTCGTCGGAATCATCAGAAGCTCCTGGCATTGCCAGGGCCTTAGCCCACGTAGAACGTTGCAGAGTATAAGAATTGTCATCGGTGTGCCTGCGCTTTGCTGGTCACGCCCTTCGTGGCTCGATTATCGGTGGTACGGAAATCAGCTCACATTGGAAAACTCGATGTCATTGAACTCGACTGAAAACGGTCCATCGCAGACACAGCTTCGCGCTGAACT
>JANOUN010001452.1:0-1689 GCA_031416875.1 Planctomycetota bacterium
GCCAGCAGTCACGAGAAGCCCAAAAACAAGCAGAGAGCAACGTTCGAACCAAACGAGAACGTCTGGCACTCCGAAAACAGAATTCCCGACAGCGAGCGTTTATGGCGTTCTGGGAAGCCATGTCGCCGAGCGAACAGGATGCCTTTGAAACGGAAGCTCTGGACGCCGCCGACACCATGAAGAAACGACTTTACCTCGAAGCCAGTGGCAAAGGCGGCAAGGCGTTTGAGATCTACCGCCAGATGGTGCTGAAAGATCAGTTTGAGCGGACACACAATCTGAGTGCTTCGGCTGGCGACACGTAAAGTCCAATGCAATCCGTTTTTGTTCAATTTCAAAAATTGAACCAGCGCATGTGCAGACCGCACGATGTCCTGACGTCTCTCCATCGATACGGATTCGACATGCCTGAGACGAACTCAACAGATGAACTTGAGTTCATCATCACGAACAGGGTGTCGATCCGGCGGTCGCGCAACCAGTTTAGCTTTTCAGTATTTGGGGAGATCAGTCCGATGCGAACACAACTCTTGTTTTTCGTTTTCGTGGGTATTGCCGTTTCTGGGTGTGGGAACTCGGAGCATTCGCATGTGCCTCAAAACACAGCCAACGCCGAGTCACCGGACGAATTCATCTCGGATGGTGTTCTGCATTATCCGATCGAAACGATGGATGATGGTTCCCAAGTGATTCAGTACTTCGTCGAAATCATGCGGCCGGAATTGCAGTCAACAAAAGACAGCAACGGACGGGAGGAAGTCCATACGGTGATGGTGCCGACGGTTGAGCAACGAACAGCCACAGTCCAGCCTGGTGAGGACATTTCCGAGTTTCTCAGAGTGCATGCCGGCGGCAGAGTTATCGATCACGAACCTGACGTACATTTCGACGATTACGTTGATCCTGCGCCCGCACCACCGGAGTCTTCGGACGCCGTCATTCGTCAGCAATTGCAAGTCCTGACTTCGATTGCGGTCCGTCAGTAGACCGACTGCGATTGCAGCTGGAACGCCGTGGCGACGGCAACGTTCTGGCGGAACTTAAACACTCACCTGCCTGTTGCCGCTGCCCGTCAATGCAGCGCGTAGCAGGCACGTGACTTGAAGATTGCAAGTTGATCAACTCTGGCCAACAGACACTCCAGTTCCGCCTGGACGGCATTGCTCGCAAGAAAGTTATTTGCAGGCTGGAGTACGTCGCGTTGAGTTTCCTTTTTGACAGCAATGATGCACTGCAATAGAATGTGGGACTCTCATAAGGAATTTGCGATGACCAGAACATTCCCAACAGAACTGAATCAGTTCATTCAGGATGAACTTCAAACAGGTGGATACGCCGATGAAGACGCTGTGCTGACAGCCGCATTGGAGGTCTTCCGCGAAGTCCGGCAACGACATGCGGAGTTGCGTGGTCGGGTGCAGGAATCACTGGCACAGATGCACGCTGGAGAAGCGACTCCGCTGGACATGGATAAAATTCGACAATCGCTGACGAATCGCCTTGATCAGCAAGAAGGCTGAGCCGAATGCCCCAGGTTTGTAAGACGCAAGTGGCAGAGGAAAGTCTGCTGGACATCGGTGTCTACATCCATCAGTCGAGCGGCAGCCTTGAAATTGCTCTCAAAGAATTGGGACGTATTGACGCAAAGGCACGCCAGTACGCCAATCAACCGATGATGGGCACGGCTCG
>JANOUN010001453.1:0-5480 GCA_031416875.1 Planctomycetota bacterium
CGCAGCAGATTTGCCGTCTTGTCATCTTCTTCTCCTGCGAACGCACTCGTAGCAGCGGCCACCAGGAAGCAGACGGGGATCATCACCATCACAGGCGCGACATCGAGCAAGGACTTTTCATCAAAGATGACAATAAGATGCAGTCCCAGCCAGCCCAGCAACAGCACAATCCACAGCATCCGCTGAGCCCGGTACTCTTTCCACATCAGACGAGTGAAGGTGGTGTTCATGGCGATATTCCCAAAAGATGAAGAGTCTCTATTAGCGAGACTGTCTGAAATTCGCTTGTAGTCCCGGCTTTAGCCGGAAAATGGGCTGAATGTTGATGGCGGGGCAGGCTGAACTTCCGCCTAAAGGCGGGACTACGAACAAAATGCGATAGTCGAACTGGCCAGTCTTTAGTTTTCAGATCAGAACGCTGGCGTCGTTTGGTGTGGGATTGGCGGCAGCGGATTGCTGATTCCGATTTTGCCGCAAGAGCGTCAGCAGAATCTCTTCCAGTGACGGCTTGCGGATAATCGCCTGCGGGAGTTCCTGTGATCGGCAGAGATCAGCCAGGCGGCCTGCGTCCAGATGACGCACCAGCCAGATGTGTTCATGCCCCCAGGCAACATGGGCTGCGACAGTTCCCGGTATCGCCGGGGGCGTGACACTGGCCGACGGTAAGCTCAGTGCAACCTCCGTCACCGACTGCTTCAGATCGTCCAGTCGTTCGTGGGCGACGACTTTGCCGTTCATCAGTACGATCACGTCGTCAGCCACGCGCTCAACTTCTCCGACCTGATGACTGGAAAGCAGCACCGATCGGCCTTCCGCAGCGACATCGATCATACTTTCCAGAAACTCCCGCCGCACTAATGGGTCGAGCCCCGATGTCGGTTCGTCCATGATCAGTAACTGCGGGCGATGTGCCATGGCAAGTGACAGTGCTACTTTGGCACGAGTGCCTTTCGACAATCCCTTAATCTTCTGCGATCGATCGAGATCAAAACGCTTCGTGAGCTTATCGTATTCCGTCTGATAGCCCGTCGGATAGAAGCCTGCCGCGAACCAGCCGATCTCTTCGACCGTCATCCATTCATACAGCGGCGGAGCATCGGATACGTAGCCGACCCGCGAACGAATCTCCAGAGCGTGCGTCCTCGGATTCATATCCAGCACTTCGATGTCGCCCGTGTCTGGTGATTCGAAGCCCAGCAACAGCCGAATCGCGGTACTCTTGCCTGCACCGTTCGCCCCGAGCACAGCGCACACGGTCCCCGGCTGGATCTGCAGCGAAACATCATCCAGAGCTCTGACACTGCCGAAGCGTTTTGAAACGCCGTTTAAACGAATGACGGGATTCATGGGTTGTCCTTCTCTTTGAGGTGATCGTGTTCAGGCAAGTCGCCAGCGACTGTGCGCGGTGAAGTGGGATAAGCTTCCAGCTTGTCAACATGATGGCGTTCACGGCGGCGGTTCCTTCTGCAACGCGTCCCATTCGCTGTGAACGAGCGAATGAATCTCGTCTGATGTTACTCCGTTCTGCATCGCTTCGCGCAGAATGTAGTGCAGTCGTTCACGCACCATTTCCAACCGACTGCGTCGGCATTTCTCGGGAGCGTCCGCAGCAATGGCCAGTCCGGTGCCACGGATAGAAATCAGCACGCCTTCGCTCTGCAGGTCGCGGTAGGCTCGAGCCACCGTGTTGACGTTGACTGCTGTCCGAGTCGCCATTTCGCGAACCGACGGCACGTGCTCCCCCACCAGCAACGAACCATTGGCCACGGCAAACTTCACTTGCCGGCAGATCTGCTCGTAAATCGGGATGCCGTTGTTTGTTTCGATCTGACAAATCATGCTCGCCTCAGGTTACTGTACTAGGTTAATATTACAGTATTCATCGAGCGCGGGATTGTCAATGACAAATCTTCAGATTTTTCTTTCGGGTATCGGCAGCGATGCGGTGGAGGTGCAGACTGCAGTACAGGGCAACTGCTCCCTCAGATGATCGCGACGAGCGCGACCTGCTGTTTCAGAATGTTCGGTACACTGCTCAGCAAACGTTGAGAGTATTGTTTTCGTGAGAAGATTTTAGCTCTGCTGACTGTTCAGAAGGTGTTGCAGAAGAGTCAGGTTTTGGAAACTGAGCGGCCCCTCCGGCTTCATGCCGGGGGACCGGAGGTTTAACAACCAGAAGGGAACCGACCGCCTGCCAGCACGGCCCCGCCGGCTTCACGCCGGTGGACCGAGGGTTTGGAAGTTGTAGCCGCACTGTCAGCAGCGACCATGGACTGAGACATGACCCGATTGCGGCTGCCAAACATGGGCACCACCGGCATGAAGCCAGCGGGGGCCAATGTGCATTTTTGTTCGGCGTACTGGTTTCCAGACCTGGGCTCCACCGACGCGAGGTCGGAGGGGGCCAGAATGCCAGGTGTCTGACTACGCCGGTAGCCACATTCGCCAGAGAGTGGACGATTCGGAGGAAACCCACGTTCTGGCACGCGCGGCTGCGTCCGGTTGCGGGCGAAGCCCGCGCCAAGGAATGCCAGCGAACACAACGAAGAGTCAATTCGTCCTGTCAATTCGCTGAACCAACACTTGAGGGCGCAACATCGTGGCAGTTGACGGGCATTCAAGGTCCAGCTCGCAGGCCTTGCTTCCGTTCGCGGGCACATCGACATCAAACGTTTTTTCGGCGACTGTCTGCAATCTGGCTAACTCCGGATCTCCCACTTCACTGGTCACTGAGGCCACAAGCACAGCCCGCACTTCGTAGTGAAAGGGATTCACGACTCGACAGCGGATCGTGCAGACATCACCATCCTGCGCGGAAGTAATATCCACCACATGCACGGTTCGCGAACGCGCATACAAAGACAACAGCAGAAGGCACACGACTCCGCAAATAGCAATGACGAACGGACGCAGCCTTCGAAGAAGGCGGTTGCTGGCCATATCGAATCAGTTCATACAACGTACAGGAATCGCAATAAACTATGGCAAATCGGTTGAGCCCATCAGATAGCGATCGACTTCGCGGGCGGCACCGCGGCCTTCGTTGATGGCCCAGACGACGAGGCTCTGACCACGACGACAATCACCGGCAACGAAGACTTTTTCGTTGTCGGTCGTGTACTTTTCGTGTTCCGCATCGTACCAGCTCATCCCGCCGGGACCTTCCTTGATCTTCACGCCGAGCTGATCGGCGACGGGATGTTCGGGACCAAGGAAGCCCAACGCAAGAAACACCAGATCTGCGGGGTATTCCTTTTCGGTGCCTGGAATCGGCACGAATGGAGGACCGCCTTCGGTCATGACCTGCCAATCGACTTCGATTGTTCTCACAGCTTTGATGTTGCCTTTGCCGTCATCCACAAACTCAGCTGTCTGAATACAGAACGCACGGGGATCGTCGCCAAACTTTGCGGCAGCTTCTTCGTGGCCGTAATCGACGCGATACACACGCGGCCACTGCGGCCACGGGTTGTTGGACGATCGCTGCAGTGGTGGTTTTTCGACGATTTCAAAGTTCACCAGTGACTTGCATCCATGACGCATTGAAGTGCCCAGGCAGTCGTTGCCGGTGTCACCTCCTCCGATCACGACGACATGCTTGTCCTTCGCGCTGATGAATTCGCCGTCTTCCAACTTGCTGTCCAGCAGGCTGCGCGTGTTCGGACTCAGGAAGTCCATGGCATAATGGACTCCGTTGAGTTCACGTCCCTTGACGGGAAGGTCGCGAGGGCGCGTTGAGCCGGTTGCGAGGACCACGGCGTCGAAGTCTTCCAGCAGTTGCGACGCCGGGATGTCGGTGCCGATCGTCGTGCCGGGAAAGAAGGTAATGCCTTCCTGTTCCATGATCCGGACCCGACGGTCCACCACATCGTGTTTGTCGAGCTTCATATTAGGAATGCCGTACATCAGCAATCCGCCGACTCGATCATCACGTTCATAGACTGTGACCCAATGCCCGGCTTTGTTGAGCTGCGCGGCAGCGGCGAGGCCGGCAGGCCCGGAACCGACCACGGCAACCTTGCGTCCTGTGCGGACCTGCGGCGGCTGAGGAATAACCCAGCCCATTTCGAACGCATGATCGATAATCGCACATTCGATATTCTTAATCGTAACCGCTGGTTCGATCACGGCCAGGCAACAGGAACCTTCGCAGGGAGCCGGACAGACTCGACCGGTGAACTCAGGAAAATTGTTCGTCTTGTGCAGTCGGTCCAGTGCGTCGCGCCAGCGGCCCTGGTAAACGAGATCGTTCCATTCGGGGATGAGATTATAGACCGGGCAACCGGAGGCCATGTTCGCCATCAGGTCGCCGGTCTGACAGAACGGCACGCCACAATCCATACACCGCGCACCCTGAACCTTGAGGTCCGTCTCGGGCATGTGTTCGTGGAACTCATTCCAGTCCAGAATACGCAACAACGGATCACGGTCTGTGGGGACCTGTCGTGTGTATTCCTTGAAGCCAGTGGGTTTTCCCATGGTACGTTACTTTCGGTGCAATTTCGTTCGTTCCCGGCAATTTGCGATTGTGGTGGCACCACTGAGCAGGAATTAAAACAACTCGAAAAAATTCGTCAGGCTGCCGGACAACTTCACAATGAACCGAGCTGCATCAGCTCCGTTGACAGCTCGATGATCGTAGGAGAGCGACAAGGGAAGCAGTAAGCGTTCAACAATTTGCCCGTCTTCCATCACCAGTTGGTTCTGACCACGCGACATGCCCAAAATAGCGACTTCCGGATAGTTTACGATCGGAGTGAACGCTGTTCCACCGATTCCGCCAAGATTCGTGATTGTAAAGCTTCCGCCCTGCATCTCCTCCGTCCTGAGTTTCCGATCACGGGCTCGCCCGGCAAGGTCGGTCAATTCTGCGGCGACCTGCAGGACATTTTTCTGATCGCAGTTGCGGATGACTGGAACGACCAGGCCGTTCGGTGTGTCCACTGCCACACCGATGTGGTAATATTTTTTCTGCACCAATTCGCCAGACACCATATCCACGCTGGAATTGAAGTTTGGAAACGCCTTCAGGGCTCCGACAACCGCTTTGATCATAATCGCGGTCATGGTGATTTTCGGTGACCCAGGATTGGCTTTGACGTAACGTTTGCGAGCGGATTCCAGTTCCGTGATATCGGCCAGATCGTGTTGAGTCACATGAGGAATTGTGATCCACGCAGTGTGCAGATTCGCGGCAGCCAAACGGAAGATCTTGTTCATCGACACTTTTTCAACCGGACCAAACTTACTGAAGTCCGGCATCGGTGCCGCCTGAACCATACCAAATCCCGGGCTTGATGCGGCGTTCGGAACTGGCGGCTGCGTCATTCGATTGTGGACAAATGCTTCAACATCTTCGAGCGTGATTCGGCCGCCAGCAGCAGTTCCGCTCATTTGTTTCAGATTGACGCCGAGTTTTCTGGCAAACCGACGAACTCCCGGCCCAGCCGCTGCTGGTGGCCCGTCGCTCTTTGGAATTG
>JANOUN010001454.1:0-3357 GCA_031416875.1 Planctomycetota bacterium
GTTCTCTGCCAAAATGTCCTCGGCCGATTTTTGCTGGCGAGCCGCCGCTGCGGCTTGTTCGCGTTCTGCTTCCCGAGCCGCAGCGGCACCGGCTTCTGCCAGACGCTCTTCCTGCGACATCGAATCGAGCCGTCGAATCATACGATGCGCGGCCTGACGAGAAACGACGCTTCCATCAATTTCGACAGTCGTCTGTTCTTCTATCATCTGCCGAACGCCGCCCTGCACATCCACCAGTGCCAGATTGACCAGCTCGATGTCCTTCGCTGATTTTTCATGGGCGAGGCCTGCGGCAAATGCGACCTTTGCTTCCTCCGTCTGACCCATTTCGGCCAGCACCACACCGCGCAGATAAAACACACGTGCATCGGTGCCGCCGTCTGCGATCACCGCGTCGAATTTGGCGAGTGCTGTCGCGGAATCATGAGCCTTCCAGGCTTCGATGCCTTCTCGGTACAACGCCTTATCAGCTTCCGCTTTTGGATCCGGCTTAAGTTTCGCTCGAGCTTCTGAGCGATACTTTTCAATCTTCGCACGCGTTGCTCCCTGCACATTTTCCAATGCTCGATTGACCAGCCGCGTCGATGTCGTCTCCGCTTCGAGTCTGGCAGCGGCTTTCAGATCCTGGTCGGAATCGGATCCCAATTGCTCAGAAACCAACGCGCGGTAATAGTACACGCGAGCGTCACGTGTTCCCGCTTCGATCATCTGCGTCAACTGCTCCTGCGCCGCGTCGAGATCACCGATACGCCACGACTCCACCGCCGCCACCATCTGATCTGCGGCTGACGGTTTGGCCGCTGACGGTTCTGCCGCCGACACAGATGACAAAGTGCTGGCGAACAACAAAACAAAACAACTCAGTACAACGCTTGATCTCATGGAATCACTCCAACCCATCAGTTACATGAACACTGGTCCTGCCGACATCATTTCACAGCATAACCCATGCTCTGACAATCTTTTGCCTGCCATTTCGCCAAATTGCCCGGTTATTCCCGAACCGACAACCAGCGTCGCTACTCTGCCGTCGAACCCCAAACGCAGCACATGATCAAAGTTTCGCCAGACCGGCCCATCCCCTTGGCGCGGGCTTCGCCCGCAACCGAATCTCTTATGCCGCATCACTGGCTTCGCCGCCGTGTCTGGTGCGAGCCGACGGAGCGGCTCGCCTACGCAGGTCCGCCGCTCCGTCGGCGGACAGCTGTATTGCAATATCGTAATGTGTCGAGTTATTCATTCAGGAGGCGAAAGATGACAGCAGCCAGACAAAAATCAAAAGCCAAACCGACCGGTGATCCGCAGGCGTTCGCTCAGGCGGCGGAGTGTCTGAGAACGCTGGCACATCCCGTAACGATTGCGGATGGTGCAGCTGTTGTTGCAGGGGCGTCATACGGCTGGTGAACTTGCCGAAGACTGCGCGGTTCCCGACAACGTGGCTTCGGAACATCTGCGACTGATGCAGCGCTGCGGGTTCCTGACCAGTGAACGCGAAGGCCGCAAAGTCCGTAGTGGAAACGCGACCGGCAGGAATGACAGACGCGCGTTCAGCCTGTGGAAACAGGCAGGATAGCGGCCCGTTGGGTGCCGTGCTGTCCTGCCAGCAATGACTTGTGAATGCTGATCTGCGGGAGATTTTTTTGTCGCCATTCTGCCTTCCAGGCTCAATCACGGAACTGAAACGAAAACACATCCGCATCATGCAGCACAAATCGCAGCCGCACGATCTGGCCGACAATCGCTGACAGATCCGGCTTCTGTTTCCAGACGACGTTGCGGTCGAGCGTGTCGCCGAAGAGTTCTTCACAGTCGTCGATCGAGTAGCCAGGCACGGGCTTGCCTTGCTGGTTCTGCAGTTCGACCTGAACACTGCCCGCAGCGGATGTGGAAAAGTTGAGCGACAACTGATTCCCGGTAAAGGTGATTGGCCTGGTGATGAGTTCGCCGCCACTCATGGGGGCGTTGACGGAAACGAATCCGTCGAGTCTCAGCGTATATCGCCGCAGCAGGTCGCTGGTGCCTGTCCAGTAACTCTCGACCGCGAAAAACGAGAGTTCGTCGGGAGCGCCTTCGAGCGTTCCTCGCGTTTCGATGGGATGCCATGCAATGGACTGATGTCCGTAGTTCCATGTCCCGTTGCGTTCCATGCCGGGACGCAGGAATCCCTCGTTCCAGCGTTGAAATGTGACTCCATCGCGGCTCGCCATCAGCAGCCCTTCGGTCAAAGCTCGGCCGTAACGTTCGCTGGCTTTCGCTCGCCATTGGCGGTTTTCAAGTTCCGGCAGAGCGCGCAGCGATGCGGACCACTCGCGAATTTGCTCCGAGCTGGCCCCGGCCCGTGCTTCATGATCCGGCCCGTCGTGGTGACCGCGTTCCACATATCGCATAGGAAAGCCAATCAACACATGCGGCGCGCGGTGGTACGGCGAGACTACGTTGGTGTAAAGTTGTTCTGACGGCGAATCGACATATCGCAGATCCGCCGGGTCAGTCCATGTCAGAAAATCCTTTGACGAGGCAGTGCGGATGGCCCGGTGCCCCTGCGGATCCCAGTCCTTTTCGTCGTCGTGGCCACCCTTTGTGAAATAGCGCCAATAGGCCCGGTACTGGCCGTGAGCCGTATCCCAGAAAGCCAGATTCTGAGAGTCAAACGCTCCATCGGTGATGATTGGTTTGTCGCTCATTGGTGACCAATGCAGGCCGTCGGGTGACTTGAACGCCAGCAGTCCCCGTCGCTGATCTTTGGGCAAACGGCTGGCTGGCAGTAGTGCCTTGTACTGCGCATCTGCCGGAACATCCGGATTTTCGTCTTTGAAGACAGCGGGCTCACCGGGTTCGGAAGTCACGTCGCCAACTTGTTGTCGCACCATCACAATGTTGTTGGCTGTGCTCCCGTTGAACTCATGCAGTCCCAGGGACGGCTTCTCCCAGTGGATCCCGTCTTCGCTCTCCGCATAACAGCAGAACAGGCCATGCGTGCTGGCATTGACGCCTTTCGGAGTCACGTCAAGATGCCCCGCTGCGTAATACATGCGATACCGGTCGCCATCCTTGAATACACTATGATACACGCAGCCGCTTCCTTCCCACGGCTCGTTGTGTTCCAGAGCGATTTCCTGAGGGGCGGGGTGCTGTAATCGCAGATCAGCTTTTCCCGACAGGCGTTCAATGAGCGTGGCATCGACGAACAACTCTCGTCGCGATCCGATTTCGTGAACTGCTGCCGGCGGCTGAGCGATGGCCAGAGTACAGGCTGAGTGAATCAGCAGAGCTAACATGAAACATCGTCTCATAATCTTCAACTCCACAGCGTGTTCATTTTATGCCGCACGCGGCTGGCATTGGCTCAGTTTAACC
>JANOUN010001455.1:0-7885 GCA_031416875.1 Planctomycetota bacterium
GCGAAAGGTGGATGACTTCTTTGCAAACCCCGCCGACAGTCCGATCGTGGCGGCTGAAGATGTGCTGAGTCTGGACGAGCGTCGCAGCGGAAGTCGCGGAGCCGCGACATTGTTTCTCGGGCGATGGTTTTCCACTCCGGAGACACTTCGGCAGTTCCTGAGTTCGCAGGCTGCACTCGATTGCAGAATGGAGGAGCTGGCCCAGGAGCCATACGCCGATGTGTTTCGAGACTGGACGCTGTCGCTTGCAAAGATGTCCACATCACAAGTCACGACGTCCCGCAAAGACCGGTCACTGCGCTTTGACCAGCTCCCTGCAGCTGACAATCACTTACGATTCTCACTCCTTGGCACCGCTTTTCGGTGTTTCGAATGTTCAGAAGACATCGCGTCGCTTGTCATCGAATCCGACGATGCAGCCCAGCTTCAGATTTCGATGATTGAGCCCGAAGCCCATATTGCGACAATGACGCCAGCGATGACGCGGAACTGATTGCTATGCCACGCTTCCATGATGACGCGAACGACGAATTTCAGGACGATGACGACGTCTATTCTGAATTCGATGACGAGTCCGACGATGAGGATGAACCGACGGTGGTGTGTTCGAACTGCGGATTCGAAATGCTGGAAATTGTTTATCAGTGTCCGCGCTGTGGCGAAATTCCTTCCCGCGAGTTCGTCAGGAACACAACCCATCCGCGCTGGGTTATCTTCACAGCTCTCATGCTCCTGGTCCTGCTCCTGTGGTGGATTCTTGGTTCCTGATTCGACTTTCCCACTGACTTTGTGTTATACTCCGCGCGGTCAGATTTGAGGTTTTGTGAGCGGCAAGGCGCTAGCCGCCGGTGCTGACCGAATGCACAACTCACTCAACAACACGTCCCTCAGTCCTGGCCGCGCGGAGTATATTCAGCCCTTCTTCACCGCGGGGGCCGAAAGTGGGTCTTCGGGCCAGGCATGTCTTGGGTAGCGGCGTTTGAGTTCTTTTAGGACGCCAGGGTAAATGTTCGCCCAGAAACTCGCCAGGTCAACGGTTACCTGTTGAGGCCTCATGTTCGGGGCCAGCAGATGCAACAGCACAGGAATGCGCCCGCTGGCAATGTGCGGCGTCTGTTTCGATCCGAACACTTCCTGAATACGCACCGGCAGCACGGGTGGCCGCCCGATCTCATACACCAGACGAATGCGGCTGCCGCTGGGGACCTGGATACGCTCCGGAGCTTCACGCTCAATTGTCTGCACCAGGGCAATGCCAAGTTTCGATTGCAGCGCTGCGAGCCACGGAGCTGTCTTGAGGTCTGAAAATGCACGTCTTCCGTGACAGAGATCGCGCAGCACTTCCCTCATCAGCGCGTCGTCGAACGGTGGCAGTGCCAGTTCCGGCATCCAGTCACGGAGACAACGACTGCGTGCCAGAAAGCTGACGAACTCATCGTCGCCGGGCGGCATCACAACATCCAGTTGGCATTGAGCCGCCTGAAACAATACGTCAGCCGCGGCGCCCGGATCGGAAATCGACGTGGGTGTCTCTTCCAGCACCAGGTCATCGAACCAAACGCGACGCCGTGCGACAACCTGCTTCTGCGTCGGATGAAAGAACAATTCATCGCCGACACGAATCAGCGATTCCGGCAACCATTCGCGCAACACTTCCGATGCCTGACGAACGCTGGCGTCAGAGCCCGCTCCGTCAATATCCACGCACAGGAACAGGGGCGATTTCTGGACCGCGGACCGCGGTCCCAGGCGGACACCTCGACCACCAACCATCAGACCCTTGTCGCCGGTCGCATCACGTCGTTTTGCCACTCGATCCGGGAATCCCGCGACCAACGCCCGCAGCAGTGCTTCATCCGGATCGACGTTCGTCTGCGACGCTGACGCTGATTGATCGACTCTGGCAGATTCATCACGGAGTACCGACGTCAGCTGTTTCGCCACCTGAGTCAACGTCTTCACCGCACCGCGATTAATTTCTCCGCAGACCGAATGAATTTGTCCTGAGGCGAGATAGTCCTCGACAGCGTGCAGGCGATCGAGCACATCGGAACGCGATCGATGGACGGCGGTCGTTCTGATGGTTGCGCCGCGCTCAGGCCGATCATCCGGACGGCCGCGAACAAACGGATCGCGTTCGGACAGCAAGGCTGCCATGAGTGCAGCTCGATCGCCCTGACCAGGTCGTTGAGCTTCCAACAGCAATCGTGCGATTCGCGGCGCGACGGGAAAACGCACAATCCTACGGCCCAGTTTGGTAATACCGCCATCATCGATCGCCCCCAGCAGTCGCAGAAGTTTTTGCGCGTGTTCAACCGAAGCGATGGGCGGAACTTCAAACCACGGAAACTCTGCGACCTTGCTTTCTCCCCAGTCAAAAAGTCGCAGGACTGCGGACGATAAGTCGACCCGATGCAACTCGGCCACATCGAAATCCGGACGGCGGCGCTGAGTGGACTCCTCCCACAATCGCAGACAAATTCCCGGCTGCGTTCTGCCGGCGCGGCCAGCCCTTTGATCAGTGGATGCCCTGGAAACGGGTGAGAGTTCCAGACGATCGAGTCCGATATCTGCGTCGAACTGCATCTGCCGAGCAAGGCCGGTGTCCACAACGGCCGTGACGCCGTCGATCGTCACCGACGTCTCTGCCACATTGGTCGAGAGGACCACCTTACGCTGGTCACAGGGAGCCAGCACACGGTCCTGGTCTTCGGCTGTCATGTCACCAAACAGCGTGAAGACGGCGAGGTTGTGACGCCGGGCCACTGCTTCCAGATCGTTGCGAGTTCGCATGATTTCACCGACGCCTGGAAGAAACACGAGCACATCGCCGTCCGTCTGCGGCAGCACCTGTTCGATGCCGTTGATTGCCAGCTCTGTGATCTGTTGACGTTCCAGTCGCCGCAGATAGTCAATGCGAACCGGATGCAGCCTGCCTTCGCTTTCGACGATTGGACAGTCGCCGAGATAGTCGGCGATGCCAGCCGGATCGAGCGTAGCCGACATCGCAACAATTTTGAGATCCGGACGCACAGTCTGCTGGACTCGACGCACCATGGCCAATGCCAGGTCGCTGTCGAGGCGTCGTTCATGGAACTCATCAAAGACAACCACGGCGATGCCATCCAGAAACGGATCGTCCTGCAGTCGTCGCAGCAATACGCCTTCGGTGACGACCAGGATCCGAGTCTCGCGGCTGACCGCTTCTTCGAATCGAACGCGGTAGCCAATTGTCTGGCCAACACGCTCGCCACGTTCAAACGCCATCCGCCGCGCAGCGGTGCGGGCGGCAATACGGCGAGGTTCCAGCACCACGATCTGACCATGTTCTGATGAAAGAGTCTGCAGGATCGCGGGCGGCACGCGTGTCGTCTTGCCCGCACCTGCCGGAGCCCGCAGGACAACGCAGTTTGATTCCTGCAATGCAGCAATGATCCGGGGCAGAACGGAATCGATGGGAAGTGAATTCAGCATGATGAAACAGGACGTAATTCCTTGCCGTGAAGCTCTCTGGATGCCAGACTGCGACAGTCGCTGCAGACTTCGATTAATACGAATGTTAGCGTCCAGTCGTGGATGCAACAGTCAGTACGTTCAGCCAAGGTCAGTTGCATGAGCCAGCCCTTCGGATCAATCCCCGATTCCCATAATCCATTCTCGCCATCGCAGAATTCGCAATACGCGGCTCCTCAACGCCCGGCGTCAAAACCCACCATGGCAACGGTATTCGGCATCCTGAATCTTGTGTTCGGAGCGTTTGCACTGCTTGGCCAGGCAATTGGAGTCATCATGATCGTGTTTCTCCGCGAGAAACTGGAGGAGTTTTTCAAACAGCCGATTCCCATGCCCGGCCCTTTGCAATGGGTCGGGACGGGGATCGCACTGCTGCTGACACTGTGGCTGATCTACAGCGGCATCCGGGTGTTACGTGGCACAATGTCCGGCCGCAGCGCGTTTATTGCGTACTGCCTTGGATCGCTGCTCATTCGACCATTCGTCGTGGCCATCAACCTGTTCGCACAATACGATCAAATGCAACAACAGATGGCGGCTGGCGGTGCTGCAATGCCACCGGCAGCGGCAATCGTGTTCACTGTCGGGATGGGTCTGTTCGCCATTGTCTTTGCGGAAATCTATGAGGCAATCGGCTTCTTCGTGATGAGATCGAAGAATGTGACTCAACAGTTCGAGGCATGGGACGAAGTTGTGAACAGCAAACACAGCAATCAAACTTTCAACTTCAATTGACCGGGGTTTGGCATTTCAGAATTCCGTCGTTTTTTTGTTCCGTCACCGCGGCTGGCGGTTTCAAAGGTTTTTGCCGCAACGCGGCACCATGTGAAAGCCTGGGGCATTGCCCCAGGAAACGGGCAATCTCAAGCAGGAAAGCCCTGAATGCGCGTGAGGAGGAGACACGATCTTTCGCCCCGTTGTGCAATGGCGTGGGCTTAAGCAATCCGACTGGCGAGCGGGGTACGTAAGTGCCCTGATTTTCGCATCATTCGTGACAAATCAGGGGATTCACATCCCCCGCTCGCCTTAAGTCCACGCCATTGGCCCCGTTGGGGCTTGGGACATTCGTTTTGCATTTTCCCAGGGCGTTGCCCTGGGCTGTCACATGGTGTGCCTTTGGCACTGAACACATAGTGTCCCGTCCTGATTGTCCGCCTTGCTCTCGATTGTTATCACCATCCTGCCGGAACAAAACCCGGAGAAATCAACGACCCTTGTGAACCTGACTTTTGCGCACGCCAGTCTCACCCTGCTTGAGGAACTCTTTCACATGAAAACGTCCATCTGCTTATTCATGCTGCTTTTTGTCAGCGTGCCCACGCCCGTATCCGCTGATGATGCCGCATTCGCGAAGTGGGAAAAAGACATCGCGGCCATCGAAGCGAAGATCAAATCCGGCGAATCGCCGCAGGGGAGCATTCTGTTTGTCGGAAGTTCCAGTATCCGACTCTGGAATTTGAAAGAATCGTTCCCCGCAATTGTCACCTCAAATCATGGTTTCGGTGGTTCGCAGTTGGCGGACAGCGTGCACTTCTTTGAACGCATTGTCGCCCCCTTGAAACCCTCGGTCATCGTGGTCTATGCCGGTGACAACGATATCGCCCAGAAGAAAACACCGCAGGTTGTTGCCGAAGACTTTGCGCAGTTCGCTGCGAAAGTGAAAGAACTGTTGCCCGACTGTCGCAAAGTCATCTACGTGGCAATCAAACCCAGCGTCAAACGCTGGGCATTGGCAGACACGCTCAAAGCCACCAATCAACTCATCCGGACAAGCTGTGAGAAAGATGAGCGACTGCACTTCCTCGACGTCTGGACGCCTATGCTGGACGCCAGCGGTCAGCCTCGGCCTGAGCTGCTGGTCGAAGACGGACTGCACATGAACGCGGACGGCTACCAGATCTGGAACGCGGCTCTGGAACCGTTGCTGAAATAGATGTCCGAAGGCATGTGGACCCGCGCAGCGAGGTCACCCACGTAGCTCAGTCGCTCCGCCGACTGAGATTCCCCGGTACAAACGTGCCTGCGCCATTACCGACGACTTACAGATACAACTCCGCCGCGTTGTTTTCGCATGTGCGCAGACAGGAATGCGAGTCGGCGGAGCGACTCGCCTACGACAAAAAAAATCTTCACGCCTTCACGCTGCCTTCAGGTACAGCTCGATACGATGTCCATCAATCGGCGAACTGGCCGAGCCCGCTGGATTGTGAATCTCGTAATGACTCAGTATGGAAATGTTCCGCCATGCGTGTCCTCGTTGTAGAAGACGAACCCGACTTGCTCCGCACGATCGCTCAGGTCCTGCGCGAGGACGGGTACGCCGTTGACGAAGCGCCGGACGGGCAGGAAGGATTGTACAAGGCAAGAAGCTGGGAATACGACGCGATTGTGCTGGATCTGCTCATGCCGAAACTGACTGGCTGGCAGGTCCTTGAAGAATTGCGAAAGACTCATAAAACCCCGGTGCTGATCCTCACAGCGCGTGATGTCGTGAACGATCGCGTCCGAGGACTTGATGGCGGTGCAGACGACTATCTGGCAAAGCCGTTTCATCTGGTCGAACTGAAGGCGCGACTCCGGGCGCTCATTCGGCGCTCGATGGGACTGGCATCGTCGCAGATTCAGGTGGGCGAACTGACCGTTGACACCAAAGCAAAGTCAGTGACGCGCGGGGAGACGCTGCTCATGCTGACACCACGTGAGTTTTCGCTGCTGGAACTGCTGGCCCTGCATCGCGGACAAGTCGTGACGCGGACTCAGATCTACGAAAAACTATTCGACGAAAGCGATGACAGTCTGTCTCATCTGGTGGACGTCCACGTCTCGAATCTCAGACGCAAACTGGGTAAGGATTTTATCACAACGCGCCGCGGACAGGGGTACATCCTCCATGATTAGGTCCATCCGCGGGCGATTGCAATGCTGGTACGGCGCAGTGTATGCGCTGTCGATTGTCGTGTTCGGCTGCCTTGTGTACTGGCGAGCGGATCGCGACGTCAATGAGCGAGCGACTTTGCAGGCTGTATCGACGGCCCAGTATCTGGATGTCAGCCTGCGCAGCGTGCGGCCCGGCCCAAACCGGGATGGCGGGCCGATGCGTGATGGCGGGCCGATGAATCCGCCTGGTGATCGGAGTGTTGATCAGTTTTCTTCAGACTTCAGCCTGGGGCCACTGCCACCAGAATTCCAGTTTCGGCCGCCCCGTGATCGAAGACCCGCGATGGGGCCACCAGGCGATCGTGGACCAGAGTCTCAGTTGGGGCCTGGAGGACGTATGGGACCTGTGAGTCTCAGCCGTCCTCCTGAGCCGTATTCACAGAATGATGAAGGACGACCGCCGATGGATCGCATGGAATTCGTAGTCTGGCGACGCGATGGTTCAGTGCTGGCTCGCAGCGATGGGGCTGCCACAGATCGCGATCCGGAAATGCAGATGCCGAGAGGTGTTGACCATCCTCCGCGAATCATGAGGGGAAATGGTTACATCGACGCCGCCATGAAGTGGCCGCATGAGGCCACGATTCTGGTCCGGCGACCACTGGAAAACGACATGGCGAAGCTGCATCAGTTTGGATTCCGGATTGCGGCGATGGCCGTCGGGACGTTATTGGTTGGTATCATCGGAGGATGGTGGATTTCGGGACGCATGGTGCAGCCGATTCAGATGATTTCCGAAACAGCGGCACAGATCTCTGCGGCGAATCTCGACCGCCGGATTGAGACCAGTCGACTCGATCAGGAACTCGTGCAATTGGCGTCAGTACTGAACTGTACCTTCGAACGCCTTGAAACATCTTTCGATCGCCTGACTCAATTCACGGCCGATGCGTCACATGAACTGCGGACTCCGCTGGCGGTGATTCAATCGCAAATGGAACTTGCACTGTCGCAGCCGCGGTCGGTCGAGTCATATCAACAGACACTCGAAACATGCCTGCGGTCTTCAGAACGGATGCGGTCGCTGGTCGATGGACTGCTGTTGTTGGCTCGCACCGATTCTGATCATGCAGAGCTGCACCGGGAAACATTCGATCTGCGGACCGTAGCTGAAGATGCGGTTGCGCAACTGCAGGACAAAGCCGTATCCGCCGGGATCGATCTGGAATGTGCAGCGCCGGAAATGGCTGTCGGGGTTAATGCTGACATTCGATTTCTGATCCAGGTTCCGGTGAATCTGATTGACAATGCGATTCAGCATACGCCGCCAGGAGGAAAGATTTTCGTGGAGGTTCGAATCGATGGCACTGAGGCCGTGTTAACGATTCGTGACAGCGGCGGTGGGATTGCCGCCGAGCACCTGCCTCATCTGTTCGAACGATTCTATCGAGTCGATACCGGACGTGCGCGAAGACATGGCGGCAGCGGACTTGGG
>JANOUN010001456.1:0-2817 GCA_031416875.1 Planctomycetota bacterium
TCACCGCTTGCTCAGAACGAGATTTTTGGCCCTGTGCTGGCTGTCATCAGAGCGAAAACCCTTGATGACGCATTTCAGATCGCTAATGGTACAAAATACGCGCTGACTGGCGGCATCTACAGCCGCAGCCCGGCGGCGCTGCGGCGCGCCCGCAACGAATTCGAAGTGGGTAACCTGTATCTGAACCGCGAAATCACCGGCGCTCTTGTGCAACGTCATCCGTTCGGTGGCTACAAAATGTCCGGTATCGGCAGCAAGGCTGGCGGCCCCGATTATCTGCTGCAGTTCCTGGTTCCCGTCAACGTTTCGGAAAACACGATGCGACGAGGGTTTGCACCGAAAGTGGATGACAAAAAGTAGGATGGACATTCTTGTCCGTCTGTCCGAATATTGACATATGCGAGGTTGGCAGTCATCCATGTCACGTCAACGCCATCGGCGTGAGCGCAGCATGCCCTTGTCTGAAAACGGCCACATTGACGCAGTTGGCCAATGTGCTGGTACACGCCTCCTGATTGCATAGTTGCAATGGCAACGGGCGTGTTTCCAGCCTAAACTGTTCGCGTCGCCCCACTCCCTATTTGATGGAACACTTCATCATGCGCATCCAGGCCGTCGCCTTTCGAGGATTTGCACCTTTCGCTGATGGTGAGATCGAGTTTCCATGGTCAGCGACAGATGAGTCACAAGTCCGCGCGGCGGAAAGCACGAAGCTCGGGATGGTACATTTGCTGACTGGGCAAAACGGTACTGGAAAGACGCGTCTACTCTCGCTGATGGCTGCGGCGTGTGGAAATTCGAAAGACTTGATGGATCGCATTGGCACAGCGAGTGCCTCGTCCGCTTTTGTGAGGCTGTTTACACGACACGAGGAAGGGATTTGGGGGCCAATGAATGCTGACGGAGTTCGGAGTGCACATCTTACGGTACCGAACCATCCGGCAAGGACTAATTTCTGGATCGAACTTGTCCGCTCCAAGAAGTGCCTGCAACAACAAAGTGGTCAGCTTCATCCAAACAGTCTTTCCTGGGTCACAAACGAAGATGCAATGGCTCTTGCATTTCGCGGAACAGTTCGTGCAATGGACGCCAAAATTGTCGCTATGAGTCCTTTACAATTAGGAAAGGTGGCAGACCATTTGGCATTCGATCGGCCAGCCAGCGAAGACACGCTGGTGTGCCAAAGTATGGCGAATCTCAAATTGGCTGCGGCAATGGAGCAACTGCGACCTGGACCGGATAACACTGGGCGTGCGACGATTATTACGAAGCGTCTGGAAACTGCTGTTTCTGACGTAACTGGCCGACGTTTCGCGTTCGACGTTTGCCCTAGCCCAGAGGTCCACCTTAAAGTGTTTTGGGGTAACGTCACAATGAGAATCGGAGAGCTACCGGACGGATTACGTTCCATCATTGGCTGGTTGGTCTCCTGCATTGCCAAACTGGACGCGAAGTTTCCGGAACATCCAAGTCCGCTCGATATTCCCTTGATTTTGCTCCTGGATGAACCAGAGAGTCACCTGCATCCGGCGTGGCAGCGTAAGCTGATCCCGGCAGCACAAATCCTGTTTCCAAACTCTCAGATGTTCATTGCGACGCATTCACCATTTGTGATTTCATCAGTCAATCACGGGTGGATTCATGTGCTGCGAGCCAATGCGGACGGACTGGTGGTGGCTGACAAACCGAGACCGTGCAGTCCGGGCGATACGTATCTTGACGTTGTTTCGGACATCCTGGGGATTGAAGAATGGTACGATCCGGAAACAGAAAAGCTGCTTGCTGAATTCCGATCGATTCGAAAGGATGTGATCGAAGGCAGGAACTCTGTTGACCATCTTCGCAGCAAAGCAGAGGTGATCGCAGCCCGCAGTGAGTCTCTTTCCAACATGATGGCTCGTGAACTTCGACAACTGGATCGGCTGATGGTGGCTGAGGTGGCTGAACCATGAGGAAGCAGCAACGACCTCCTGCTCCGACTCAGTTTGTTGAGAACACAGAGAAATGGACGAGTCAGTGGCTCAAACTGCGAGAGCAAAATCGAAGCGGTTTCGCCTGGTACACTGTTGAAGGAAGGACGGCTCGACAGTGGGCTCTTCCGATTCTGCATGAAATGACCCAGGGCCACTGTTCATTTTGCGATGCGTTCCCGCTGGAAGACCGATCAAAGGTTCCGGTCGAACATTTCCGTCCCAAGGGTCTGGATGAATTTGCGCACCTTGCTTTTGAATGGAGCAATCTGTACTACTGTTGCGAATATTGTCAGCTTGAGAAAAAAGAGAAATGGGAAGAGGCGCTCATCGCGCCCGACGAACCAGACTATCAATTCCTTCGCTATTTTGTGTGCGACTATACGAATGGTGCCATCTCACCAAACCCAACTTGTTCGTTGCATGAGCAGGAACGAGCGGAGATCACAATTCGTCTCTACGGGTTGGATTCGGTCATTCGCCGTCAGTACCGACTGCTTGAACTACGAAAATTCCTGGGCACAACGAGTTCCATCATTGAAGACTGGGCATATCGCGACTTTTTGGAACTCTCGACCTGAGCCGAATTTCGCGGGCAACAAGCATTTGGCTGCGCCGCTGGGAAACCTGCCTCGATTTTGGGGTCGGGCCAAACATTCGGAGTACCCTTCGGACGATTTACCTTTGATGAACGCGGAAATAATCGACAAGGAACTCGCGCGGAAACTTTGTTGAAGCATCCGGGTCGCCGGGCGATCGGTATAGATTTGTAATTCCTGATTACCGCCACCAAAGGCATTCACTTCGATTTCCCATTTGCCCTTGTCCTGCGCCGTGGCGAACCCGA
>JANOUN010001457.1:0-2079 GCA_031416875.1 Planctomycetota bacterium
TTTTGTCCTCGAGCGCCGCAAGGGTCCGTTCGTCGTCAACGGATCGACCAGTCGGGTCACTGCAGACATCGCCGCGAAACATGGCTGCCAGTTCCATCGCAGTTTTGTCGGTGAAGCGCACGTGTGCGCCAAGATGCGGTCGGTGCATGCCGTGCTGGGTGGTGAAGGCAACGGTGGAGTGATCGATCCGCAGGTCGGTTATGTGCGAGACAGTCTGGTCTCGATGGCGTATGTGCTCGCCGGGATGACGGAGAAGAAAAAGACGTTGGCAAAGTGGGCGGATTCGCTGCCGTTTTACACCATCGTCAAGGACAAGATTACGTGTCCGGCCAGTGCGGTTCCGGCGGCCTGCGAGGCCTTGCGAAAAGCGTTCCCGGATGCTGAAGCGCGGGAGGGCGACGGTCTGCGACTGGACTGGTCTGATCGCTGGGTTCAGGTGCGAGCCAGCAACACGGAACCGATCATTCGGATCATTGCGGAGGCACCGGAAACGAAGGACGCTCTGAAACTGATCGACCTGGCGATGAAAGTCGTCGCAGGGGCCGTGGGGCCTTTTTTGAAGTAGACGGCAGGAATCAATTCGCGAATAAGCTCCCGGCCACGTATGACCGTGTGTTTCCGGCGAGCGGCAGGGCGTCAGCCCTCCGAGAAATTTGCCCGTCGCGAAAGGATTTGACAGCTTCCCGGTATCACAGTTTTCGAAGTATTTCATTTTCACGTATAAGCGAGTGAGAGATGGACCGTTCGTAAATAAACTCTGCGTCTTGAAACCAGTTTCTGCTAGCGCCGTTACTCGGAGGGCTGCCGCCCTGTCGCTCGCAATTTCTTCCCTGTATCACGTGGTTTCGTCCCGGAAAGTCATTTCCATGAATACACACACCTACGTCGAACGCTTCATCAACCTGCTTGATCCGGCGGCTAACACGATTTTCAACATGACGGTTGAGGAGGCCATCGCACGGCTCGGGTCAGGTGATGCAGCGAAGGTTCGCGAAATCGACGGGCAGTTTGCGATCGTGCATCAGAACGGCCACATCATCCGGATGGCGAGGTCGATTGGTCGCCCCATGCGGTACTTCCTGGCGAAACAGGTGGCAGGTCCGTGTCTGATCGTCGCCGAACGCATTGATGAGATCGCGGCATGGCTCAAAAAAGAAGGGCTGGCCGAACAGTTTCATCCGTCGTATACACGCATGGTGCCGGCGCATCATATTCTGGAACTGGCCCTGATCGGCTGCCCCGACCCCAGTCCGTCCTGCACACGATTTTTTACACCGCAGCGCAATCGGCTCAGCAGCAATCTGGATGAAATCGGCCGAGCCTACATCGGGGCGATGCAGCAGGAAGTTTATCGCTGGCTGGACCAGATCCCGGCATCGGAGCCAATCGGAGTCTTGTTCAGCGGCGGTATCGACAGCGGTGCGGTCTTTCTTGCAATCTACGACGCACTGCTGAAACGCGGTGAATCACCCGGTCGATTGAAAGCCTTTACATTGTCGCTGGACGAAAAAGGTCAGGACGCCGCTCAGGCGCATGAGTTTTTGTCAGCACTGGATCTGGGACTGTTTTTGGAAATCATTGACGTGCCCGCTGCCGCTGTCGATTACCGCGAAGCGATTCGTGTGATTGAAGACTACAAGCCGCTCGACGTGCAGTCTGCGGCAATGTCGCTGGCGTTGTGCCGGGAAATCCGCCAGCGTTACCCGGAATGGATTTATCTGGCCGACGGCGATGGTGGCGACGAGAACATGAAGGATTATCCGATCGAAGAAAACAGCGAACTGACAATCCGCAGTGTGCTCAATAATCCGCTCCTGTACCACGAAGGCTGGGGTGTCAACGCAGTCAAGCATTCACTGACATACAGCGGCGGTCAAAGCCGAGGACATGTGCGCTCATGGGCACCGGCAGCAACTCTCGGCTTCCGTGGTTTCAGTCCGTTTGCTCTGCCCAATGTCATCGAAGTATCCGAAGGCATCCCGTTTATTGAACTCACCGACTGGGATCACGCCAAGCTCTATCAGCTCAAGGGCGAAGTCGTCCGCCGCGGCATTGAGCAGATCACAGGGCACACCATGC